>JAFPZU010000146.1 GCA_017417105.1 Lachnospiraceae bacterium
ATAAGAACGACCGGGAAGCCTTAAAGCTCAAGAGCGATTTCCTTATCACGCTCTGTGATGCCATTGCAGGCGGCGAGACAGGTCTTGCCAATGATGAAAAGGGTATCATCGACCGCTGTATCGAGGGTATCTATGATGAATACTTCAAAGATCCGAGACCGGAGAAGATGCCCATACTGGAGGACTTATACAATGCGCTCGTAAAGTATGAGCCGGATAAGGCGGTATCAGAGGAGCTTGCCATTGATGCAAAGCAGAAGGCAGTCCGTATCGCAAACAGCCTTGTTTTATATGTACATGGTTCCCAGAACTATTTTAACCACAGGACAAATGTGGATTCCCAGAACCGTATTGTCTGCTTTGACATCAGGGATCTTGGAAAACAGTTGAAAGAACTGGGAATGCTGATCGTGCAGGATGCGGTATGGAACAGGGTTTCCCGTAACCGTGAGCGCAGGGTGGCTACCCGTTATTACTGTGATGAGTTCCATTTGCTTTTAAGAGATAAGCAGACAGCGCAGTATTCAGTAGAGATATGGAAGCGTTTCAGAAAGTGGGGCGGCATACCTACAGGCTTGACGCAGAATGTAGGCGACTTCTTACGTTCGGAGGAGATCGAGGGAATCCTCGGTAACAGCGATTTTGTATATCTCCTTAACCAGAACGCCAAGGATCAGCTGATACTTGCGGATAAGCTGGGGTTATCGGAAAAGCAGCTCCAGTATGTAACGAACTCTGAATCAGGATGCGGGTTGATTCTTTTTAATGATGTGGTCATTCCGTTTGCGGACAGGTATCCGACAGATACTAAGACCTATGCCATTATGAATACCCGCCCTGAAAGCGACGAGGAGTCAGTAGATACCAAGGGAGATGATGCGGATGGCAAAGAAACAAAGTAATCCGGTGAAAGGCGCGGTATCAGACAGGAATGCCATAAAGCAGGAAAAGTTTGATGCGAAAGCCGATACCGGTGATTTTCAGAAAGCACGTGCGGGTCCGACCGGATCCGCAAAAGGCAGGGCAGTAAAGGCTGAATCAAAAGCGGCACCGAAAAGTGAGGCACAGGAGATATTTAATAAAGCACCTGCAAATGTGTCTGCAAAGGCGGAGGAGAAGAGCAGAAAGATAAATCAGGAATTCTTTGACAGGCATGATGCGGAGGATGAAAGAAATACCGAGTATGCTTCCCAGCGTGAAGAGACCAGGGCACTTCGTAAGCACAGACAGCATGAAAGCCGTATGAGGGTCAAGGACAGTTTTATACAGTCCGATGGAGACTTTCATAATAAGGCAGGCTTTGTGGAAGAGGCAGGTGCGGAGATCGCGGGTAGCAAGAAGCTTGAGAAACTCAAAGAAAAAGCCGAGGATGCCGGTAAGAAAACGCAGAAAGCAAGGAAGAAACTGCCACAACGTAAGGAATACAGGCTTGTAAAGCACTTCGATGAAAAGACCGGGAAGACTACTTATGAGCTTCAAACCAACAAGGTATTGAAGAAACAGAAAAATAATCCGGTATCTGCCGCACAGCGCAGGGCAATGATGGAAGCCCAGGGCATAGCTCATCAGAAGATTGCTGAGAATGAAAAAGACAATTCCGGAGTGGAAGCAGCACACAGGTCAGAGGAGGCAGGCGAAGCCGTAATCGTCCATGCAAAGAATATCAAACAGGGCGTACAGGCGAAGCGTGTGAAAAAGGTTGCTATCGCTGAAAAGAAGCAGTTCAAGACAGAGGTAAACTTCCGGTATCAGAAATATCTGGAGGACAATCCGCAGATGAAGAAAAAGGCTATTCAAAAGCGTCTGCAGAAACAGCGGATAAAAAGGGAGTACGCTAAAGCTATAAAGAAAGGCTCGGCAGAGGCGAAGCAGGCAGCCGGATACGCACAGAAGGCGGCAAAGACAACCACTAATATGGCACGAAAGGTAGCAGAGTTCGCAAGAAAGCATATCGGGGCGATAGCAACAATAGGCTTGTTCGGACTCTTTTTTATGCTCATTGCGGCGGGTATATCCAGCTGCTCTGCCGTGCTTAACGGCGGTCTTTCCGCAACCATGGCAGGAAGTTATCAGAGCCAGCCTGCACAGCTTGACGCATCAGATGAAGCCATGACTTCAAGGGAAATGGCATTGCAGAACACCATCGACAATATCGAAACAGACTATCCCGATTACGATGAGTATAACTATAACCTCGAAGAAATCGGGCATAACCCTTTTACGCTGATCAATTATCTTTCGGCGATCAGGGTAGATGTTGTTGCTGCGGACTGTGATGCGGAGATCGAGTCACTGTTTGACGAGATGTATGAGCTGACGCTTACGCCAAGAGAAGAAACAAGGACACGGACGGTCACGCAGACCAATGAAGAAACCGGAGAAGAGGAAGAAGTGGAAGAGGAATATACCGTGACGATCCTTGATGTGGAGCTTACAAGAAAGCCTTTGGAGGATATCGTGGCGGAACGCCTTACCGGGAATGATGATGCCAGTGTCTTATATGCGGCATATCAGCAGACCAACGGAGCATTGCAGCAGTTTTACACGCCCCTTGATACGGACTGGTACAGCCTGATAAAGAGCTATTACGGCTACAGGAAAAATCCCATCACGGGAGATAATCAGTTCCACAGGGGTATTGATATCGCTGTGTCGGAGGGAACGGAAGTGTATGCCGGACATGATGGAACG
>JAFPZU010000147.1 GCA_017417105.1 Lachnospiraceae bacterium
GAGCCTCGGTATAAGCTCCGGTATATAGCGTTCGATATATCCCACCACCGCAGGGCATGGCTGGGAGATCCCTCCCGTGAAACCGTGATCCTTTATATAGTTTATATATCCCCAGGTGGTTATATCGGCGCCGAAGGACACATTGATCATGCGGCGCACGCCCATGGCCTTAAGACCTCCCAGTACTTCGGCATACTCCTTGGGATAATTCGCCTGAAAGGCGGGAGCGATAAGAAGAGAGATGGGCTCGCCCCGTTTCAGATCCTCAAAGAACTTTTCAGTATCATCCCGGAAAGCTCTCGCCTTGTGCTCACACACATCGAAACAGGCTCCGCAGGCAACACAAAGACTGCCGTCTACCTCGATACGTGATATGCCCCGTTCATCCGGCTGCGTGGATACACACGCTCCGATACAGCTGCAGGCCCGGATACATTTGTTGCATCCGATGCAGTTATCATTTGTGTAAACAAGCCCCTTTTTCATTTCTTTCATCCCCTCCGGGTAAGACATTTCTCTGTCTTGCCCTGTAACCAAAGGAATCGTAACACATTATCAGAGGCACCTCAAGTCAATCATAGAACCGTCCCCTGATTGACGTCCCTGATTGACCCAAAAGGACGCCTGCTTTTGCAGGCGTCCTTTGTTAAGAGATCCATAAGAAGGCATTTAAGCTTCTTATTTTCTTATTTAACCGCTCCTGTGATACCCTCTGCAAACTGCTTCTGCAGGATGAAGAAGATTATCATGGTGGGCACTGAGCAGAAAAGCACGCCCATCATCAGAAGTCCGTAATCAACCGTATAGCCTCCCGCAATGTTTGCGATAAGCATCGGCATGGTCTGCGCCTCGGGTTTATTCAGGACAACCTTCGGCCACAGGTAGGAGTTCCATGCGTTCATGAAGGTTATAACCCCCGCTGCCGCATAGGTCGCCTTCATGACGGGCATATACATCCTCCAGAAGATACCCCACTCCGAAAGGCCGTCTATACGGGCAGCCTCCATGATATCCACCGGAAAGCTCCTGGAATTCTGCCTGAACATCATTATAAGGAACGGTGTTGATATAGCAGGGAGCATGAAACCTATAACACTGTTAAGGAAGCCCATTGAAGACATCATCTTAAACAGCGGTATCATTGTCGCAACCTGCGGTATCATCATTGCAAGCAGCAGTACTGAGAATACGAAGTCCTTGCCCTTGTCATGGTAAAGCTCGAAGCCGAAGCCTGCCAGTGAACAGATAAAGATCGCGAGCAGGGTCTGCACCGTTGCGTATTTGAAGGAATTTGCCATATCCCTCCAGAGATCGTAGTTCTGCAGAAGGTTCTGGAGATTCTGTGCCGCATAGCCTCCTATGGTAAGCTTTCCTCTCGCTACATCCAGTGTCTGATTCGTTGCCGCGGATATCATCCAGTAAAAAGGAAATACCGAAAAGAACGATGCCACTATAAGGAAGATGTATGTAGGTATAAGCCGTCTTTGTATGGCGGATTTATTCTTCTTGGTCTCAGTCACGTGTATCACCTACTTTCATATTGATGGCCGCAAGCACTGCGACGAGAATGAATACGAAGAAGCTCATGGCCGATGCGTATCCGAAGTTCGCAACACCCTGTCCGAAGGAATTATTGTAAATGTAATGGGACATGGTGATCGTCGTATTGGCGGGACCTCCGCTTGTCAGGTTCACCGACTCGTCAAAGAGCTGCAGTGTCCCGTTTATGGACATTATGAAGGTCATTATGATGGTGGGACGGAGCAGCGGAACCGTTATATGCCAGAAGGTCTTCCAGCCGTTTGCCCCGTCTATCTTCGCAGCCTCGTAGACCGAATATTCTATGCCCTGAAGTCCCGCGAGGTAGAACACCATGTTGTAGCCCGTCCACCGCCAGATCAGCGCAATGATTATGACCATTCTTGCCGACCAGGTAGTGCCTAAAAAGTTGAAGTTCTCCTTCAGGATTCCAAGATCCACGAGGATGGTATTTATAAGTCCCTGGGTTGCAAACATTGATTTGAAGATCAATGAATAGGAAACCAGTGATGTAGCGCAGGGAAGGAAGATAAACGTCCTGAAAAGTCCCCTGAATTTTACGTCTTTATTATTTAGCAGCTGTGCCAGAAGGATAGCCAGTATCAGCATTATAGGCACCTGCACGATAAGATAAAGGAAGGTGTTTCCGACTGATGTCATGAAACGTCTGTCCTGGAACATTCTTGTGTAATTAAAGATTATAGGATTGGCCCATGTCATTTTGGCCGATGAGCCGGTCTTAAAGGATGTGATAAGCGCCTGGATTATGGGATAAAAGGCCATGACCGCTATGAGCAGTGTGGCGGGAGCAAGAAAGAGCCATCCCGCTGCGCCCTGATGCCCGACGCCTGATTTTGAACCTGATTTTTTATTCATAAGCTTACGTACCCTCTTCTTTTGATCTCTTAAAAACTTCTCCGCTTTTTTTCATATA
>JAFPZU010000148.1 GCA_017417105.1 Lachnospiraceae bacterium
GATCTCCCATGACTACGGTTCTTGTAACATCGGTGGTGCCTCCATCATACTGTCCGCCGGAATCCACCATGAAAAGTCCCTTCTTTTCTACGACCTTCGCATTACCTAAAGACGGCTCATAATGGATCACCGCAGCATTTTCTCCGTAAGCTGCTATGGTCGTAAAGGAGATATCATAAAAACCCGGTATCTCTTTCCTGAAAGAAAGAAGCTTTTCCGCAGCCTCCGTTTCCGTTATGCTTTCATTACACTCTGTAAGCCATTTGATAAACCTTGTAAGCTGGAGGGAATCCTTATGGTATATGTCTCTTATATGGGACAGTTCGGTTTCGTTCTTTACAGCCTTCATCCGCTCCACGGGGCTGTCTGCAAAGACTACTCTGCTTTTTTTCTTAAGGTACTTAAAGCATCTGTAATTAACGCAGTCCCTGTCGATCATGACCCTGCGTGCTTTGTTTTCCTTTTTTAAGAAAGCACCGGTCTCCTCATAGGCTCTTATTATGACGTCGTCACTGCCCTCAAGGCTCTCACCGTTATTAACGAAAATATATGCCTTGTCCTCCGTAATATAAGAATAAGCAAGCGCCACCGGAGTGTGCCTGATATCATTTGCCCTTATATTGAAAAGCCAGGCCGTCTCTTCCGGTTTGGATATAAAGACAGCATCGCACTCCGCTTTCTTTAATTCCTCTCTTAAGCGTGAAAGCTTATTTGAAGAAGACTCTCCCGTAAGCGCTTCTTCAAGCGTTCTTATTTCGCTTTCCGGAAATTCAGGCCTTATGAATATCCCCTTTGAAAGATCCTTCTTGTACGAGATCTTCTTCGAGGGCATGGCCTTTTTCAGGCTTTCTGCCTTTGAAACCGATACGGTACGTCCGTCAAAGCCCAAAACCGCCTCTGAAGACATATTCTTTTTTAGATACTCTTCAACGGTATCCACACCGTCTTCTCCCGCTCTCATGAGGGTGATCCCCGTATCCTTAAGCTCGCGCTCAGCCTGAATAAAATACCTCCCGTCCGTCCAGAGCAGGGCTTCATCCTGCGTTACAAGGAGCTCTCCCGCAGAACCCTTAAAGCCCGAAAAGAATTCCCTCAGCTTGAAATACTCATTTGTATATTCCGATCCGTGAAAATCAGAAGACGGGATGAAGTATGCATGGACGCCGTTCTTTCTCATCTTCTCTCTGAGAGCCCTAAGCCTTTCCGGTATCTGTGAAGAATCAGTACCTTCAGCCTTCGCGGGGCTTTCTACGGTCTTATCCCTGTCATAGGCTACAGGAGATGGTCCGGTTTCATCATTAACCACCATCCTGTCCGTATCAGCAGCAACGGCGACGGCGGCTTCCTCATTGTTTTCCACTGCCAGATCCCTGTCAGTAACTACGGCCGCAGACGCTTCCTCTTTGTTTTCCACCGCAGGCTCCCTGTCCCTGACAACAGGCTTAACTTCCATATTAGACATATAGTGCATTATGATATCCTCTCTACAATGACCCTTACAAGCTCGCCAACGTTCTTTATTCCCTGAACTTCCTTCATCTGGAACTTGATCTCAAATTCATTTTCGATCTCGTTCATAAGCGCCAGGTGGGTAAGACTGTCCCAGCCGTCCACATCGGCAGCAACAGTCTCATCCTTAAGTACAAGTTCTTCATCTTCAAAGATCTCCCGCGCGATCTCAGTTACCTTCTCCATTACCTCTTCGTATCCCATAGCTTCCCTCCGGATAATACAGACAGATGATTACGATATATAGGTCTTAAGCTTGCTGAAGCTTTCTATGTCGAGACTATACAACCCGTCCCCTATGGTGTCAAATCCCATGCTCTCGTAGATGTGCTCTACCATCTTATTCTTCGCAGTGGGAATATACTCGGCTTTTATTGTCTTAATACCGAAGGAAGCCGCCTCGGACACCATCCGGTTTATGATGTATTCCTCCATTCCCCTTTTAAGCACCCTGCAGCTCATAAGCCAGGTATCCACAAAGACTTCTGTCTCCGATATCTTTTTTAATATAACAACGGACACAAGCCCGTGGTCTCCGAATTTATCCTTGAGGGTATAGTAAAGCGTAATATAATCCTTATCCTCCGCAATTCTTGCTATCTCATCCTCAGTATACCTTACAGTCCTTAAATTAAACTGGTTGGATCTTTGTGTAAGCTGGGCTATCCTCGGGTAGTGAAGCTCGTCAAAGGGCGCTGCTGCCCCTTCCATCTCAAGGCTTTGAAGATAATCATCAAGGGAAGCAAATCTTGCCTCACTCTCTCTTCTTTTAGCCTCTGCCTGATACATCCCCGTCCTGTCGGAGTCTTCCTTTGAATAAGAGGCAGTCTCAAAAAGATTCAGGCTTTGAAGATATGAAAGATATAAAGCAGGATCCTCCGGAAGCTCCGGCACCGTTATATCCGGTATCATGTTTTTTACAAGCTCCCTTTCAAAGGGATTATCATCTATGAAGACCATGGAATCCATGCCTATATTTAAGCTCTCCTGTATACGTCTTATATTGGTCGCCTTATCCTCCCAGTTTGCGTAAAAGACCGCAAAATCCGAAAGCCTAAGCACCATCTCTTCGTGCTCAAGGAAAGGAAGCTTTGCGTTATCCTCATCGTTTTTGCTGCATACCGCAAGGAGTATTCCCCGAAGCTTAAGGCTTTTTAGCCAAAGCTGCAGATTGGTAAAGACATGCCCCCTTCCGAGCTCTCCTATTTCTATGCCTGAAAGTCCGTCATCTCCTATGACCCCGCCCCAGAGGGTATTATCAAGATCCAGGATCACGCACTTCTTTACCTTGCCCTGAAGCGAAGATATAACATGAAACACCTGTTCTGCCACATATCCCCAGGATTCCAGGGCGACATTTACCTTGGCGTTATAGTAAAGCACCGGATCATAAAATCTCTCCCTGCCAAGAGAAAGCTGAACGGATAAAAGATCAACGGGATAAACTCCCTTTCTCTTCGACATGGCATCGCTTAAAAGCCAGTTAAGCTTTTTCATCTGGTAAGAAAAGCTCTCTGATATCTTAAGGCCATAGTTTCCGAACGCCCTGTCATCTATTTCAGTAAAGCCCATCTGAAGGATCCTGGCCTTTGACCTTGCCTCTGTCATGTCCCAGTAAGCGGACAGTTTAGACATTATATCCTCTGCAAAGGCCGTTCTTTCCTTCATCTCAAGTCCCATGAATTCTTCATAGAGCTTATCAGATGCAAGATACAGCAGGATATAATCAGGATCAAACGCATAGGTTTCCGAATCCGGATCTAAAAGCTGGGCATCTATCTGATTATAGTCTGCGTCAAAGACTTTAAGGTTCATCCCCTCAAGATGCGAAAACCCTGCAATGCACTGGGATAAAAACTGAGTGGCGCAGTTTCCAAGCACCGCAAGTCTGTATTCCTTTCCTTCAGTCTCCTGCTTTGCCGCCTTTTTAAGCTCTCTGAATTTATACATTATCTTCCGTCCTTTTCCAAAAAAGTCCTGCTGTCATCAAGCCTTAAGGGAAGCTGTCTTTCCCCGAACTGTGAGATCAGAATATCAGGCTTTACAAACTCTATGATATCTTCGTCAAGGCTGTAGCTCCAGACAAAGGTAAGATCCGAAAAGCACTCCGCAAGCTGAGGCAAAAGGCAGATCCCTATCATTGAATCCCCGCAGATAAGCACCTTCTTCTCAGGTACGGAATCGTTATGATACATGGCGCAAAGTTCCGGATTATAGACATTCTTTTCATACATGAGATTCTTAAACGCCTCATAGCTGTCTCCACCGTCTACAGGCTTAGCCTTTGGGGATACGATCTCCCAGTCGGTAAAGCTTTCTTCTGAAAGTCTTGCTCCACCCCAGGTTACGGGACCCATCATCCCCGAAAGATCCCCCACATAAGGATCCTCTGACTTAAAAAACTTAACCTCTGCCGGGGAAGTCTCTGTCATGCCCCAGTCGTTTAACGCTTCTATCAGCTGTCTGTAGGCTATATTCCTTCCATAGGTCGTCCAGTGGGTATCGGTCTTTAAGTATAAAAGCTCACCTTCCTCATTGTCCTTTTTTGAAACTATCGCTTCCTTTGACCAGACTGCCTTTACATCGGTATTTTCCATAAGATGATCATACAAAGCATCTCCTATGGTCTCTCCTGCCGCATGATCGGAGCTTTCTATGTATTCGGGATAGACCGAAGGCTTACCGGGAGTCAGCATAAAGACATATTCGATCCCCATACTCTTAAGCTTATCGGAAATCGCCTGCTGATCCTTTGCATACTGAGGTATTTTTTCCATAAATTCCTCAGGAGAAGCATCCATTTCCAGATTTCCCTCATCCGCAAGGAATAAAAACCCGTCTTTCCCAAGCTCCACCTTTTCGGTCTTTGCCCTGTGAAGCAGGTTATAATTCAGGATCCCGCTTATGGTAAGATACATATCCCGAAGTCCTAAATTATCTTCAAACCAGGAAGCAAGCTCTCCCGCAAAGCCCTCGGATAAGACGTCGTTAGCCCCGTTAACTTCAGGAAATAAGGCCAGATTCCTGTTTTCCGCATAAGATACCCTTCCCGGATCCCTGTTAAAAAGGATCAGGGACAGGGCGATAATAATGAAAAAACCTGATGCAGTTATAAGCTCCGAAAGATGTTTTTTTATCATTTCAGCCTTTCATGTCAGAACATAAAATACACAAAGCTCTTGTAGGTACTTGTAAACGCAAATGCAAGCGATATCAAAAACAAAACAAGATATACGACAGGAGACAGCGCCTTTATTACCTTCTCTCCGCCTGCAGCCTTTATTCTCTTTGTCGCAAAAGGGATCAGGGGAAATGAGAATATCCCCCCGATAACAAGTATCACTATATCCTGCTTAAGGTAAAAGTAAGTCTCTGTCTGGTTTGCAGAATTTCCGGTGATACCAAGCATGCTCCCAAGGTATCCCACGTACTGGGATACGCTCTGGCACTTAAAAAGAAGCTGTCCTATGAGGATAAAAACCGCAGCGTATATATGGGCTCCCGTCTTCTCTAAAAGCGTATCCGGCCTTTTTTTAAGCCCCAGCTTCTTTCTCCTTGCCTTTTTCCAGTCTTCAAAAAGACGCTCCCCTGCGATAAAGAGGAAGTAATAAAGTCCGAAATATATGGTCTTCATCCCCACTCCGTGCCAGGCTCCGGAAAAAAGCCACACCCCAAGAGATCCCAGAAGATAACAGGTAAGCTGCTTCATCTTCTTCCCCTGGCAGGCTCTGAATATGGGTATGTAGATATAGCTTTTCATCCAGGCTCCAAGGGTCATATGCCATCTGTTCCAGAAATCCTTGAGGGAAGAAGCTGCATAGGGATAGTTGAAGTTTTCGGGGAGAGTAAATCCGAACATGCCTCCAAGTCCTATTGCTATATCCGAGTACCCTGCAAAATCAAAGTATAGCTGGATAAGATAAGCTATGAGTCCAAGCCAGGCAAGGCTTATGCTTCTTGATGCCGGATCCATGTTAAAGCTCGCATCCACAAGACCTACAAGGGAGTTAGCGATAACAAGCTTTTTAAATAGTCCCATTATTATCCTTTTTACTCCGTCAAGAAAAAGCCTGGTGTCAAAGCTCCTTTCATACATATCACGGGCAAAGTCGGAATAACTGCTTATGGGTCCCATGGAGATCTGGGGAAAGAATGAGATATAAAGCGCAACGTCCGCGATGTTTTTATTCGCAGGCATCATCTCCCAGTATACATCAAGGCAGTAGGATACGGTCCTGAAGGTAAAATATGAAAGTCCCAGAGGAAGGATCACTCCGGATCCGTAGCGGTACAGCAGGAGCTTATAATAAAAGAGTATCCCGAAATTATAGATTATGGATGAGATAAGGATTAAAAGCTTTGCTTTCTTTGCCTTATATTCTCTTGAAAGCAGCAGGCCAAAGACGTAATTAACAATGATCCCCGCCACAAGGATATACATCCTCTTCCACTCACCCGCGGCATAAAACACGAGAGAGGCTGCAAGCAGGAAATAATTCCTGCATTTTTTCGGCAGGAGATAGTATCCTGCAATGCAAAGCGGAAAGAATATGAAGATAAATTCCAGTGATGTAAATGTCATTTATAATATAACCTTTGATGTCCCCGGGGACACCGGTATGTAATCATGCTGCTTTATATATTCCGATGCTTTCTTTAACAGCGCCGCATCCGTGTAGATATCCGCCACCTTAAAGCCAAGCTCCCCTGACTGTCTTATCCCGAAGATATCTCCGGGGCCTCTCAGCTTTAAGTCTTCCGAAGCTATCTCAAAGCCGTCATTTGTCTTTTTTAAGACCGCAAGCCTTTCAGACATCTCCTTCTTACCGGAGCAGTCCACGAAGATGCAATAGCTCTGTTTGTCGCCTCTGCCTATCCTGCCCCTTAACTGATGAAGCTGCGAGAGCCCGAATCTTTCGGCATTTTCTATCATCATGACGGTGGCGTTCGGTACATCGACTCCGACTTCAACTACGGTTGTGGATACAAGAACGTCGATCTCCCCAGTAGAAAACCTTGTCATGACCTCGTTCTTTTCCTTATTCTTCATCCTGCCGTGAAGGAGACCGAGCCTTATCTCATCCCCCCAGATACCCTCAAGCATCTTTGAGTATTCCTCTACATTCTCTCCCTTTGAAGCCTCAGAAGGCTCCACTAAAGGGCAGATGACATAGGCCTGTCTTCCTTCCCGCACCTCTTTTTTTATGAACTCATAGGCTTTTTTGCGGTATTCTACTCCCACCACCGCATTCTTTATCTCAAGTCTTTTGGCCGGTTTCTCATTCATCACGGAGATATCAAGATCTCCGTAAAGGATTATGGCAAGGGTTCTTGGTATGGGGGTTGCGCTTATCACCAGCACATGGGGCGTCTTCCCCCCGGCTTTATCCGAAAGGATCTCCCGCTGTCTTACTCCGAACCTGTGCTGCTCATCGGTTACGGCAAGCGCCAGATCCTTATATTCCACAAGTTCAGTTATAAGCGCATGGGTTCCTATGATTATATCCGCTCTGCCATCGGATATTTCTTCCCTTGCCTCTTTCTTCTGCTTCTCAGTCATGGCGCCGGTAAGCATCACGCAGTGCACGTTATGATCTGCCATAAGGGCTGATATCTTTTTCATATGCTGGGAGGCCAGCACCTCCGTCGGTGCCATTATGGCTGCCTGATGCCCGTTCTTTACGGCTGTCAGCATGGCAAGGAGGGCTATTATAGTCTTTCCGGAACCCACGTCTCCTTCTATCAGCCTGTTCATGGCATAAGGCGAGGCAAGATCATTGATTATTTCATTGTAGGCTTTCTCCTGCGCCTTTGTAAGCCTGTAAGGCAGGGCTTCGATAAGTCTTTTAGCCTCGGCAGTCTCCACCATGGGATAATCGTTTGCCCTGCGGCTTTCCTCACCCTTAAGCTCACGCATGGAAGTAAGGAAATAAGCAAACTCATCAAAAACGATCCGCTCCCTGGCTTTTATATAACTGTCCTTATCCGCAGGGAAATGCATATTATAAATACTATCCTGCAAAGGCATAAGGGACAGCCTGTCACGGTCTGCAGGATCCATTGGATCCTCTATATCCTTAAGGGAATCAAAGGCCTTTTTTACAGCCTTTGCCACAGTCTTTTCCGTAAGCCCCTTTGTCAGCGGATAGACAGGTGTAAGGGTGTTTTCAAGCTTTTCATACTCGTCTTCCCGGTACATCTTAGGCTGTGACAGATTAAACTCCTGTCCGAATACCTTTGAGATTCCGAAGAACACCCGCTCCTGCTCAGGGATTATATTCTTTTTAAGATAAGGCGCATTAAAAAAAGTGATCTTTAACGATCCCGTCTCATCGCCCGCATGAAAGGTCAGAAGAGAAAGCCCCCTTACATGGCTCAGCTTCGGCGCCGTTAAGATCTTAAGCTTAAGCGCCTCCCTCTCCCCGGGGATTATGGAAGACACACTTATTACCTTCGGATATCTTATATAAGATGACGGAAAATACCGGATCAGATCAGAAAGGGAATAAACCCCCACCCTGTGAAACAGGGCAGCGCTCTTCTCCCCTATGCCTTTTAACGATGATATATCATCCTTAAGCTCCATTAAGCTTATTCAACGGAGATTATGTAATAATAAACCGGCTCTCCGCCCACATGCATTTCAACGTCAATATCCGGATACTGCTTTTCTATGCGGCGCTCAAGCTCTTTTGCATCCTTCTCGTCAGTATCCTCACCGTAATAAATACTTATAAGGGATGAATCCTCATCCACCATCCGGTAAACCATCTCAAAGGCAGTGTCCATTATATCAGTTCCGACAGCCAGGATCCCCTTGTCCCCGATACCCATGATGTCGCCTTTTTTGATCACCTGATCATCGATATTAGTAGTGCGCACTGAATAAGTGACTTCTCCCGTCTTAACCCCTTCAATTGCCTGGATCATAGCCTCTTTGTTATCCTCCGCCCCGCTCTCGGGGAGGAAGCTTATAAGCGCCGTTATTCCCTGTGGTATGGTCTTTGTGGGGATAACGATGATCTCTTTGTCTTCCGTAAGGGATGCCGCCTGGTTTGCGGCAAGGATTATGTTTTTATTATTGGGAAGGATAAAGATCTTATCCGCATTGACCTTCTTTATTGCTTCAATAAAATCATCGGTGGAAGGATTCATTGTCTGTCCGCCGGATATTATCTCATCCGCCCCGAGATCCTTAAAGATCTCCGTGAGTCCTTCCCCCACAGACACGGAAATAAAGCCGTAGGTTTTGCGCTCAGCTCCGGTGTTTTCCGCATTATTATCTTCTGATACCTCGTTAATCCCCTGCTCCGCTATCTTCTCTGCAGCAAGCTGGGATACGGCTGCTTTATGCCTTATGGGACCGTTGGCGGTTCCCGCCTGTCCCGTGTATTCCATCTCTTCCTCGGGACGCTCCACATACTTTCCACCGTCCAGCTTGAAGAGCCTCTCCTGATGCTCCTCCCTCATATTGTCTATCTTCATTGAGGTAAGGGCCCCATAGGTTAAGGCACGCTCAAAGGCAAGCCCGGGATGGTTGGTATGTACATGAACCTTTACTATGTCTTCATACGAAACACAGACTATGGAGTCTCCGATGGATTCAAGGTATCCTTTGAAGTCTGCTTCGTTCTTGTGATTAAAGACATGGTTCAGCATTATGATGAACTCTGTGCAGTAGCCGTATTTTACCTCTGCCCCGGCAACTGCATCACGGTTTATCCCACCTGACGCCTGTCCCGAAGCGGCAGCAAGATCAGCCTCCGTAAAGTCTGAAACTTCGCCAAGAAGAGCCTTCTTTGCACCGGTAAGCACGCACACAAGCCCCTGTCCGCCGGAATCAACAACTCCCGCCTGCTTTAATACCGGAAGCATCTCCGGTGTCTGGGACAGCACGTATTCGGCGTGACTTACGATCTCCGTTGCAAACCTTTCTATATCAAAGGGTTCATCGCACTTTTCTGCAAGCTCAGCCGCCTTTTCCGCAGCTCCCCTTGCAACTGTCAGTATCGTACCCTCCTTGGGCTTCATAACCGCCTTATAAGCCGTCTCACAGGCCTTATTAAAGGAAACTGAAAGAGTTTTAAGGTCTGCCGCCTCATGAGCTGATATCTCCTTGGTAAAGCCCCGTAAAAGCTGGGATAAGATAACTCCCGAATTTCCTCTTGTGCCTCTTAAGGATCCCATGGATATTGCCTTGCAAAGCGCCGGCATATCGAACTCCTCACCAAGAGCAAGCACTTCCTTTGCCGCGGACATGATGGTAAGGGTCATGTTCGTACCCGTGTCTCCGTCCGGCACCGGGAAGACATTAAGATCATTTATCCTGTCCTTGTTTGCGGCAAGCTCCCCTGCTCCTGCCAAAAACATCCTGGCGATAAGGGCAGCATCAAGCGTCTTCGTGGACATCAGTCTATCACCCTTACCCCTTCCACAAAAATGTTGACCGTTTCAACTTCAAGACCCGTAAACTCCTCAACCCTGTATTTCAAGTTGCTCATAAGGTTGTCGGATACGGCCTTTATACTGACCCCGTATGCTACTATGACATGCAGGTCAAGACTTATCTTGTTGTCGTTTATCACTACGCTGATCCCGTGTGAAAGGCTTTCTCTTTTAAGAAGCCTCACTATCCCGTCACGAACGGAATAAGTGGCCATGCCTACAACCCCGAAGCACTCCATAGCCTCCGTACCGGCAAGCTGTGCGATAGCCTCAGTGTCAACCGCGATATTTCCGAGATCCGTACTCATTTTTGCCCGCATATCATATCTCCTCTGAATAATACTTTTTATTTATACTGGTTAACGTTAATGAGTGCCGAAGGCACGAATTTAGGTTAACCGCATATACCGCGGAACGGCTTTTCAAATCGGCAGTTAATTTCGTTCGCGAGTATAATACGGATTGTTCCGCGTCTCGCGTTACCACAATCCGCCCCTACTGCAAGCCAGCTTGCGTGGCGTCAATTGCTTTTGACATTTTGAATCATATCAGTTCAATTATCTTCACATCCCTCTGTTGCGAGAGATCAACTATTTCATCCTTGCATTTTACCACAGGGCGTCCCAAAGCGCCGCTGTTATTCATGATAACCTCACCGGTCATGCCGTTTGAAAGCTTTACATCATTTCCTATCATCTCATCCAGGATATGGTTCATGAAGGTGGTAATAATTGCGATATCGTACTTCAGGTACATCTCATCCTTTATTATCTCCACCACCTGATACGGGTTCATCGGAGCCCTGTAGGTCCTGGCGCTTGTCATGGCCTCGTACACATCGGCTATTGCTATCATCTTCGCAAAAGGATCAATGTCGTCTCTTGAAAGCCCCTGGGGATAGCCGCTTCCGTCGCATCTTTCATGATGCATGAGGGTGGCATTTAATATATGCTCATTGATGCCGAACTTGCCCAGCATATGATATCCGTAGAACGCATGGGTCTTTACGAGATCAAACTCCATTTTGTTCAGCTTGTCCGGTTTCCAGATGATATCGTTAGGAAGCATGAACTTCCCTATGTCGAATAAGAAGCCGGCATAAAGCAGGGTCTCACTGTCCTCCGGTGAGAGCCTCAGCCATTTTCCCATCTTTTTGCAGATCAGCGCCACATTGAGTCCGTGAGCGTAGGACATATTGGACTCGTCATGGAGCATGATGTTTATATAAGAAAAGAGTCTCTTTCCGGAAATGGTGTCCGGACACAGCGCATCCGCTATAGCCTTAAGATCCACAAACCTGAAAGGCACTTTCTTATATATAAAGGAATCTACCGCCACTTTATAGGCCGCAAGGTTTGCGTTGTAATTAGTCTGGAATGTCTTGAATGCCTCGGAAACCCTGATCTTTTCATAATAAGTTTCCGCAAGATCCTCCGCCTCAACGATCTGTACCGCGAAGACCCTGAAAGCCTCAAGCTTCGCCTTTATAATATGATCAACCTTGGTTCCCTTCTTTATGGCAACCTTGCCGCCGACCTCTATATCCTCCGCAAGCTGCATTCCGTCCTGCAGGGACATAACCGCTACTGTCTTCATCTATAATCCTCAATCAATACATTTAGTCCAATTATTTCCCCAAAAACACATCATCTAGTGGAGCGTTTCAATGACTCTTTTAGTTAAAATGCCAGATTGTCGTCAGATGCTAGGCGGAGGAAGGAGTCGTAGCGGGCTACGACGACTGACGACAACGAAGCAGCTGGCGGCAAGATGGTGTTTTAAGTAAAGAA
>JAFPZU010000002.1 GCA_017417105.1 Lachnospiraceae bacterium
CTTTTCCTTTGTTTGATGAGTTCGCCTTTTCGCCAAACTAATCGCAACAATGTCTCCACCAGAGTAACCGCGTCATCTTGTTGCAGATACTCTGTAGATCTATCGATAAAATAATGTGCCATTATTTAGAGGAGAAGTGCTATACTCTTACACCTGTTGCGAATAGTTACACTACGGATTCAAAGGGTAAACTGACAGCCGGTGACATCACGCTCAAGGCAACAGCAACAACAAAGGACGCCAATGTTAAGGCCGGGTCATCAATTGAAGAAACCTTTGCAGTAGCAAAGAACCTTGCCAAGGCAACATTTAAGGTTAACGGTTCTGTAACCTATACAGGAAGCGCTATTGAGCCTGATGATGACTGGGTAAACAAGAATGTTGCCGTTACCTACAAGGTAAATGGAACATCTGCGACTCTCAAAGCTGGCACAGACTTTGAGATAACCGGATACACCAACAATGTCAAGAAGGGCAAAATGACCGTCTATGTATCCGGTACAGGTGAGTACAGCGGAACCAAGAACTTCAAGGTTCAGATTACAACCAAGAGTCTTGGTACAAAGTAATCTATAACCAACCAAACGGTCGGCAGCAGAACCATGCGGGTTCTGCAGATTCAAGACCGCTCCGGCACAGGGAGACAGAAACGGTGCAGAAAAAGAGGGCGCATCGCACCCTCTTTTTTCTGTATCCATATTCTTGACATAAGAGCTGATTAGTAGCAAAATGAACGTTGGTCATTTTTTGCGAAAATACAGATTAACCCGGCGAAGGATATGGGGCGCCGGATTTTGACGGAGGCAGTTTGTTGTGACAAGGATCGGTGAATGGATCGCAAGAAGCAGGGTTCTTATCCTTCTTGTGGGAGCACTGCTTATTATCCCTTCCGTAATCGGATTTATTAAGACAAGAGTTAATTATGATCTGCTGAGTTATCTTCCAAACACCCTGGAGACCATAGCAGGTCAGGATATCATGGTGGACGAGTTCGGTATGGGAGCCTTTACCATGATAGTCATAGAAGGGATGGACGACAGGGATATCGGAGATCTGGAGGATAAGATAGCCGCAGTCGATCATGTGGAAAAGACTCTCTGGCACGGGAGTCTTGTTGATCTTTCGGTTCCTCTTGATATGCTTCCCAAAAGAATAAGGGATGGCCTTGTGAGAGGGGACTCAAAGCTTCTTATCGCTTTTCTTGATGATACCACCTCCTCTGATAAATCAATGGATGCCGTCAGGGAGATAAGGAAGATAGTCGGGGAAAAATGCTTTGTCAGCGGGATGACGGGTATTGTGGCGGATATTGCGGATCTTTGTCTTAAGGAGCTGCCGGTTTATGTTGTGATCGCAGCCATACTGTCTTTTCTTATTCTGGAGATCACTACTGAATCTTTTATCGTACCGATCTTTTTTCTTATGAGCATAGGCATATCGATCCTATACAACCTTGGAAGCAATGTTTTTCTGGGAGAAATATCCTATGTGACCCAGGCGCTTACTGCCGTCATGCAGCTTGCGGTTACCATGGACTACTCGATCTTCCTTCTGGAAAGCTATGAGGCGAGCAAAAAACAGATGCCGGATGACCGGTACAAGGCTATGGGAAATGCCATATCAAATACCTTTGTATCGGTTCTTTCAAGTTCAATAACAACGGTTGCGGGGTTTATGGCACTTTGCGTTATGACCTTCGCACTGGGGCGGGATATAGGCATAGTAATGTCAAAGGGCGTACTGATAGGAGTTGCGACCTGTGTTACCATACTTCCATCCATGATCCTGGTATTTGATAAAGCCATAGAAAAGACAAAACACAAGCCGCTGATAAAAAGCCTTGAAAAACCCTCGGCTTTTATTATAAAGCACTATAAAGCATCGCTTATTGTTTTTCTGATCCTTGCACTGCCGGCTCTCTACGGAAGCAATCATACGGGAGTATACTATAATATCGCCCAGTCCCTGCCGAAGACGATCTTAAGCAATATTGCAAACGATAAGCTTGAGGAAACCTTTGACATGAACTGTATGCACATTATAATGATGGACAAGGATCTGGACACGAGAGAGAAGAGCGCCATGATAGAAGAGGTTCAGGAGGTTGACGGGGTAAAATGGGCACTTGGGCTGCGATCCGTCGTAGGCCCTTTGATCCCCGAGAATATGCTGTCAGACAAGGTCAGGAGCATGCTGCAGGGGGATACGCATGAACTTGCGTTTATATGTTCTGAGTACGTATCAGCGACTGATGAGGTAAATGCGCAGCTTGCTAAGATAAATCAGATCGTTAAGGCTCACGATCCGACGGCCATGGTCATAGGAGAGGCTCCGATGATGAAGGATCTTCAGGATACCACGGATGTTGACTTAAAGCGGGTGAACATCCTGTCCGTTGCGGCTATCTTTGTCATCATTCTCTTTACCTTTAAATCCATAAGCCTGCCGGTTATACTGGTGCTCGTCATAGAGTTTGCCATAAACGTTAATATGGCAGTTCCTTATTACCAGGGAATAGAGCTTCCTTTCGTTGCAAGCATAGTAATAGGGACGATACAGCTTGGGGCAACGGTTGATTATGCCATCTTAATGACGAATCATTATCTTACAAGAAGACTCTCAGGATGTGACAAGCGGGAGGCTGTCGGTAAGGCGCATAAAGCGAGCATGCTTTCCATAATAACCAGCGGCTTCAGCTTCTTTGTCGCAACCTTCGGGGTTTCGGCATACTCCCAGGTTGATATGATCGGTTCAATCTGCACTCTGCTATCACGAGGAGCTCTTGTCAGCATGATAGCGGTCATATTTATACTGCCTGCGATGCTGCTGCTTTTTGACGGGATAATAATTCATACTACGCTGGGATTTGGTAAGATTAAAGCAGGAGGAAATAACAAATGAAAAATAATATTAAAGTGATATCCGGAGTGTTTATTAGTCTGGCGGTTTTTCTCGCGGCTGTCGGACTTCATGCGGTATCTGCTTATGCCGGGACGTATCTTGAGCTTAAGGACGATGAAGTATATAACGGCGCCGGCATGTCCTGGAATGGAAGCGTGCTTGCATTGAACGGATGCAATTTCACGGGTCAGATAGAGCTTCCAAAGAATGCGACCATAGTTGTTTCAGGAGTCAATACCATCATACAGGACAGACCTTATGAGGACAGCGGAGCTATTATAGGAATGGGAGCATTGACGATAAACGGAGGAGGGACTCTGAATGTGACCAATGCCGTTGTAACAAAGGAAAAGTGCTACGCCATAGCCGGAAAGAAGGAGCTTACCATAAGCGGTGTAACGATAAATGCATCGGCTGCCGCGACTGATGCAGCGGATATGTCTGCGGGCATAGTGTCCAGAAAAGCAATGAAGATAACCGGTTCAAATATCACAGCCACCGGAAGTTCGAACGCAAGAACCTCCATAGGCATAAAAGGGGTAAAGAGCATAGCGATAGCATCGTCGAATATAACCGCAAAAGGGACCTCCTACGGCATCGTTTCCACAGGGGATGTCATGGGGATCTCTTTCAGTAACATTGATGCGGCAGGAGAAAAAGGGGCACTTAAAGCAAAGGATAATCTTACCTTTGCAGGAGAAAACGGCGGTACTCCCGGGGTTAAGAACGACAGATGGTACGTTCTTAACGGAAATGAGAGAGCAACTTCGGTTAAGCTTACGGCGGGACAGTAGGACAACAGGATCAGTTTACCCGCTGACCTTGAATGATCTGACGGATGGCAGTGTCCAGATAGGGCTTTAATTCGTTCATCTCCAGGGGTTCGCCATAGAGTATGGAGGAATACGCCGTGGAGGAAACAAATTCGACTATCATGAAGATCAAAACCTCAGGGTTTTGATACTTCACATCTGAATTGTTGAAAAGATCAAGGAAGACCTCACGGAAATCAACGTCGGTCTCCTCACGGCTGTTTATAAGGACATTTTTGAAGATGCCCCAGCTAAGGTTTTTGGATATGAAGCCCAGCAGGGTTTTGTCCTTTTCAAAAAGTCCGTAAACGTAGTCGACTATAAAGATGATCTTGTCCTCAACTGAGGTGGTATCTTTATGGCGTTTTAAGGCAGAGGTTGCTTTAAGGAAAATGCTGGCAGCTTTCCTCGCGATAAGCCGGTTCCTTATATCGTATTTATCTTTAAAATACAGATAAAAGGTTCCTTTCGCAACACCGGCTCTGTCCACGATATCGGATATAGAGGTTTTCTGAAAACCCTTTCCTGTGGTAAAGAGGTCAAAAGCCGTGTTAAGAAGGGCGTTGCGTTTAAGTTGTTTATTATCATCTATTTTTGACATGAATAGATGATACCACCGGAAAGATACATTGAAAAGCAAAAGTTGACCAAGGGTCATTTGTGTGCTATAACAACGGATGAAAATGACCAAAAGTCATTAAACGGAGAGGCCATGAAAGAGAATCTGAAAAAGATCCATTATAAGAGAATACTGGCAGCGATGTTAGTTGCTGCTCTTATTGCCACCGGGATATATGTGCCGATGAAAGTTAATAAAAAGCAGGCGATGGCAGAGGAATATAAGAACACCGATGCCGAAAACGCAATGGAGAGCATAGTCGAGACCGTGGCGGGGGTAAAAAAAGCCGGAGACAGCGGACTGGACAAAGAAGAGACAGTTTATATCATAGCCGATGCCGCAGGCAATCCGACTGAAATAGTGGCAAGTGAATGGCTGAAAAACCTTAAGGGAAGCGATAAGATCGAGGATGTGTCAACCTTAAAGGATATCTCAAATGTAAAGGGATATGAGGAGTATAAGGCAGGCAGCAATGATTCCCTTACCTGGGATGCAAAGGGGAATGATATCTACTATCAGGGGACGCCTACTACGGAGGTTCCGGTAGGAGTAAAGGTTTCATTTAAGCTTGACGGAAAGGAAATATCTCCTGAGGAGCTTAAGGGAAAGAGCGGAAGGGTTGAGATCCGCTTTGATTATGAGAATAAGACCAATGAGGTCATTGAGATAAACGGTGAGGAGGAGCATGTTAATGTACCTTTCACGATGCTCACGGGTCTTATCCTTCCCACAGATAAGTTTTCGAATGTGGAAGCGGATAATGCAAGACTTATTTCCGAGGGAAATAATGTGATAGCGGTAGGATACGCTTTCCCCGGTCTGTATCAGTCTCTTAAATATGATGATTTCAAGGATAATCTTCCCGAGGATAAAAAGGATAAGGCAGAGGATCTGGATATCTCAGATCACGTAGTGATCACTGCGGATGTAGAGGATTTTGAAATGGCGTCCACCATGACAGTGGCGCTTCCCGATGTGCTTAAGGAAGTCTCCCTTACGGAGAATATAGACACCGATGAGATCCAGGACGATATGGATGAGCTTGCCGATGCGACAGACGAGCTTATTGACGGAACATCAGAACTTCTTGACGGCGTATATGAGCTTAAGGACGGAACGTCAGAGCTTCGGGACGGAACCTCGGAGCTTCGGGATGCCGGCAGGGACATAAAGGACGGCACCGAGGATATTTACGAAGCAACAGGCGACATGGCGGACGGAGCCCGCGATATCAAGGACGGGATCTGCGAAGCCTACGGCGGAACTAAAAAGCTGTATGACGGCTCGAAAAAACTATATAACGGCACATCAACTCTGGATGACGGAGCGGAAAAGCTGGGTGACGGAGTGAACCAGATGGTCGGAATGCTTTCAAACAATCAGAAGAGCATGAAGACCTTGCAGACTCTTGCGGAAACGCTTACAAAATATATGCAGGAGGGAGCTTCAGGGTCCGGCAGCGGATCGAAAGCGGGGGCGTCTTCCGCATCGCAAAGCGTAAGTGACGATGCAATAAAAGAGGGAGCTGAGGAGCAGGAAAAGAAGCTTGCAGAGAGCCTTATACAAATGGATAGGGCGAATGATCTGGCTCTTGCCAGTGTAAGCCAGCTGTCGATCGATCTGCAAGACTCCGCGATATCGCAAAACGGAGCGGAGGATCAGCAGGAAAGCTCTGATTTCGATGAAGAAGAGCTGGCAGACGATTTTCTTTATTCCGTAAGGGATACCTCGGAGATGTATAAGACTGTTTCCGAGACGGTGGGACATCTTGTGAATGTGATAGAAGACAGGAGAGAAGAGCTTGCCGAAGAAAAGGACGGACTTGAAAAAGAACTTGAGGAGCTTGGTGAGCCTGATCCCAAACCGGAGGAAGCTTCGGATGACGGATCATCTGAAGGGGAAGATGATGAAACCTCAGATGAGATCAGCAGCAATGAGATAGAAAAGAATGATACGGCGGATGCAGCAGAGTATTATAAAAACTATTACAGGGACTACTACGAAAAGTATTACAGGATACAGGTCCGTCTGGAAAGTCTTGATGACGAGGAATCCCTGCTGTTGGAAATATCGGAGCATCTTGATGAGATCTCGCTGTCGGTAAACGGGATCTCGGAAGAACTTGCGGAGGAGATTGATGGGTTCTGTGAAAAGAGGGAGGAAAAACAGGATACACAGGATGAGGAAGAGAGCGTTTCCGATAACAGTGCGACCTCACTGGTACAAAGCGTAGTGGACAGCTACGAGGCGAACAGGCAGGCAAAGGAGGCGGTCTGGGAGGTTGTTTATACCCTTAAGCTTATGAATGTCATAGAGTCTTCTCTTACGGAGGAAGAGGAGATATCCTCATTGGCTCTTGACGCAGCGGATATGAGCTCCATGACGCCGGAGCAGTTTGTAGCCTATCTTCAGACCATGGATGTTGTTACCAGAAATCAGTTCCTGGGACAGATGCTTCAGGATCCCTCATCAAGAGTACAGGTGGCGGCGATCCTTGCTTCGCTTCCTGCATCCACAAGGAAGGCGCTTCAGATAAGCGATGCGGTCATGTCGGGGGCGGAGAAGGTGCTTTCAGCTGCGGTGGCTTCCGGGGCTGCAACGCTTACTTCAAAGTTTACATCCTCTTCCACTAAGGATAAGCTTTCACAGCTTTCCGCCGGAGCAGGTACACTTATGGACGGCGCGGGTGAGCTGAGGGAAGGAGTAAAGGATCTGAAGAAGGGCGTATGGAGATTAAGGGAAGGAATGAGGGAGCTGGATAACGGCGGAGTGAAGCTTTACGACGGAGCGCTCGACCTTAAGGACGGGGCAAAGGATCTGGACGATGGGGCAGGTGATCTGAAAGACGGTATCGTGGAGCTTGATGACGGCGCAGCAGAGCTTGATGACGGCGTGGAGGAGCTTGTAGACGGCGTTACCGAGCTTCATGACGGGGTTATAGAGTTTAACGATGAGGGAATACAGAAACTCATAGATCTTTTCGGGGATAATGTGACGGATATGCTTGACAGGATTGACGAGATACAGCAGGTAGGCGCCGGATACCAGTCCTTTTCAGGCAAAAACAGTGATGCCGGCGGATCCGTAAAGTTTATATTGAAGACTGAGGAGATCAGGGAAGAAGATTAAGGGATGTGTCAGTGTGCTGATAAAGAACAGACCGGGTTGAAAGACCCGGTCGTTTTGTTTTATCATATAGAGGATTGTGTTTATGAGTTACAGGGGGAGACAATGAAGATACAGATAAAGTATTTTTCGGATGAGATAGAAAGACTCAGATATATTGACGGGAAGAGCGACTGGATAGATTTAAGGTCTGCAGAGGAGATAAGTCTTAAGGCAGGAGAGTTCCATCTTATCCCGCTGGGGATAGCAATGCAGCTTCCGGAAGGCTACGAGGCTCATGTGGTTCCAAGATCCAGCACCTTCAGGAATTTTGGGATAATACAGACTAATTCCTGCGGAATTATCGATGAGTCTTATTCCGGCGACAATGATCAGTGGTTTATGCCTGTATATGCTGTGCGGGATACAACTATCCATGTAAATGACAGGGTGTGTCAGTTCAGGATATTTGAGCATCAGCCTCAGATAGAGTTTGAGGAAACCGGGATGCTTTCAGGACAGGACAGGGGCGGTTTTGGCAGTACAGGAAAAAACTAAGGGAATAAACGCCGACATCGCGGCGGCTAAGATAGCCTACGAAAATACTGCCGCTGCGGATTCCGCTAATGCAGCTTCTGCCATGAAGAAGGTATCCGGTGCAGGGAACAGTCCGGGGGCAGAGGCAGCGAAGGAGGCAATAAGCGCCAGAAAGACGGAGAAGCTTAAGGAAGATGCACTGACGGTGCAGGGCTTCAGATTTTCCGCGCTCGCGGATGCAAAGACCGCCGAAGAAGAATACAAAAAGATGGTCTATATCAGGAAGCGGATGAATAAAGACAATCCGGAGGAGATACTGGCCATTTACGACAAGATGATAGAAAACGGACTCTTTGTGACGCCGGTGGGAGTTGACTTCCTGATGCGTGTCAGGGAGTATCTTGTTGAAAGCAAAGCGATAGATCCCGGGAGAATCAGACCGATAGAAACCGGCTCGCTTTTTACGCAGCGGGCAAGGAATGAAGCAAGAGCCGCAAACAGACCCAGGGTGACCACCGACCTTGTGGAGGAAAACAGGGTATTAAAACGGAAATACCGTATAGCTGTTGCTCTTGCGGTTATAGCTATCATTCTTGTGGGAGCCATGTTTGTAGTAGCAAAAAGCTCCTCCAATCCCAATATCCTTAATTATAAGAATGCCATCGAGAATCAGTATGCAGAATGGGAGGAATCCCTTGAAAAAAGAGAGCAGGAGCTTAAAGAAAAAGAGGAGAGATTAAATGGACAGGATTAAGATCCTTATTGCCGATGATGAGGCAAGGATGAGAAAGCTTGTGGGGGATTTCCTCAGAAAAAAGGATTATGACGTACTGGAGGCGGAGAACGGTCAGAGGGCCGTGGATCTCTTCTTTGAGGAAGAGGACATCTCGCTTGTAATACTGGATGTGATGATGCCGGTGATGGACGGATACGAAGCGCTTAAGGAGATAAGACAGTATTCGAAGACTCCGGTGATAATGCTCACCGCAAAAAGCGAGGAAAGAGACGAACTGCAAGGGTTTGATCTCGGGGCGGATGAGTATATCTCAAAGCCTTTTTCCCCCAATATACTGGTTGCAAGGGTTGATGCAATACTTCGAAGATCAAATGCCATAGGAGAGGGCAAAAAGCTTGAAGCAGGCGGCATAATACTCGATACAGGGGCGCATTCCTGTACCATAGACGGAAATGCCATAGAGCTTTCTTTCAAGGAGTTTGAGCTTTTACAGTACTTCATGGAAAACACGGGTCTTGCCCTTTCCCGTGAAAAGATCCTGAATAACGTGTGGAACTATGACTACTTCGGCGATGCAAGGACCATAGACACCCACGTCAAAAAACTCCGCGCCAAAATGGGCGATAAAGGCGACCTGATAAAGACGATCTGGGGCATGGGGTATAAGTTCGAGGCTTGACAAACGGTAAAGGTTTTGAGTGTTTGAAATAACAAGGAGAGTGCCGGATGAAGTCTATCCAGACAAAACTTGTATTGATAATAACATCGATAATGATCGTTGTGACCCTTGCGCTGGGGGTCACTGCGAACGTTCGCACCAACCGGATACTGGATGAGGATTCGGACCGTATCTTAAGTCTTACGGCAGATCAGAGCGTTCATGATATGGACGAGATCTTAAGCTCCGTGGAGCAGTCTGTGGGTACCATCTATAATTACGCGGAAAAGCGCGCGGAAACGTACAAGGATTTCCTGACAGATGATGCTGAGCGGGCAAAGTTCAACTATGATGTTGCAGAGCTTGGAAAGAGCATAGCGGAGAATACACAGGGCGCAATGTCGGTGTATTTACGATATAATCCCGAGGAGTTCGGCGCTACGGAGGGCTTCTGGTATACGATCAATATTAATGACGGAAGCTGGAACTATGCCGAACCTACTGACATGAGCATCTATGAAAAGGATGATCTGGAGCACGTAGGCTGGTATTACATACCGGTTGATACGGGAAAGCCGCTCTGGATGGATCCTTACTTTAACAGCAATCTGGGCATAGATATGATCTCCTACATAATACCTTATTACCACAACGGACATACCGTTGGAGTTATAGGTATGGATATAGATATAAGTCTGCTGAGGGATTTTGTTGAGGATATCAACCTCTATGACAGCGGACGCGCTTTTCTCGTTTCACCCAAAGGAGATATCATCTTTCACTTTGATCATCCGGACGGGGTCAGGAGCAAGGATCTTACTGACAGACTCATGCCGTTCATAGACGGTGTTTTGAGCAGCAATCTGGATGAAGTAGAAACAGTTGAAGGCATAGACGGCATCACCAGGAAGATCCTTGTAAAGAAGCTTCGAAACAATATGCTGTTAGGACTTAATGCGCCGGTAGATGAGATAAATGTCCCCAGGAGTACGCTCCTGACACAGCTCCTTATGATCTCGCTGGCTATACTCGTGTTTGCGATAGCTATATGCCTTACCTGGATAAGGACTGTAACCATGCCTCTTAAACGCATGACAGAAGTTGCCAGGCATTATGCGAACGGGGATTACAGCGATATCATGGATACTGAAAGTGCTGATGAGATAGGTATTCTGTCGCGCTCCCTGGAGACCATGGCCACATCCTTGAAGAATCAGATCGAGATAGCTGATGCCGCGAATAAATCAAAGAGTATATTCCTCGCGAATATGTCCCATGAGATACGTACTCCGATAAACGCGATCTTAGGCTTTGACGAGATGATCCTTCGTGAAAGCAATGAAGATGCCACAAAAGAGTACGCAGCGAATATAAAGAGCAGCGGACAGACACTTCTCGCGCTTATTAACCAGATCCTTGATTTCTCCAAGATAGAATCCGGAAAGCTTGAAATAGTGCCGGTTGATTACGATATGTCTGCGCTGCTCAACGATATGCTGGATATGATCGAATTCAGGGCTTCGGAAAAAGGTCTTAAAATTAAACATGAGGTTGGAAGCGATATACCATCCGTACTTCACGGTGATGATATCCGTCTCAGGGAGGTGTTTACCAATCTCCTGACAAACGCCGTAAAATACACGGAGACAGGGAGTGTCACGCTTTCCGTGTTTAAGGTATCTTCTGACGGATCAAGCGTACGTCTTCACGTATCAGTCAGGGATACCGGTATAGGAATAAAAGAAAAGGATAAGGCGCATCTCTGGGAGTCATTCCAGAGACTGGATGAAAAACAAAACAGGGGCATAGAGGGGACAGGTCTGGGACTTGCCATTACGCATAAATACATAGAGCTTATGGGAGGGTGTCTTGATATAGAAAGCACCTATGGACAGGGCTCCGAATTCTGGTTTGATATAGATCAGGGGATTGTGGATCCCACTCCCATTGGTGATTTTGACAAAGAAAGAAGGAGCTTCCATCGCAAGGTGGAGGTGTACAGTGAAGGCTTTGAGGCGCCGGATGCGCATATTCTCGTGGTGGACGATGTGAAGCTCAATCAGGCAGTGGTGAAGGGACTGCTTAAGAATTCCCTGATAAACATAGATACGGCTGACAGCGGGGCTGAGACTATTAAAAAGATGCGTATGAATCAATATGATATCGTTTTCCTTGATCACATGATGCCGGAAATGGATGGTATGGAGACATTTACCAGATTAAAATCAGACCCGGGTATAGATCTTAAGTCAACACCGGTAATTGCCCTTACCGCAAATGCAATATCCGGCGTACAGAAAATGTACAAGGATCATGGCTTTTCTGATTATCTGAGTAAACCGATAGATCCTGAGCAGCTTGAAAAAATGCTCCTCACATATCTTCCGAAGGACAAGATAATTGCAAAAAGTAAGTAAACATGGGGGAGCACATGGAAGATAACCGAAATATTCTTCAATATGATGTGATAGTAAATAATATGACCGAGGGCATTCTCGTCATCAGCTTTGACGGGATAATAAAGCTCGCAAATAAAGCAGCCCAGCGTACACTGGGCTTTAAGAAAAAGGAGATTATCGGGGAGAAATTTGCGAGGCTTTTTTTTGATGATCCGAGAAACGACAGGTTTTCCCAGACGGTTCTTGATGCCGTATATGACAGGGATAAAGCCCATCACTCGGTAGTGCCCTATTACGCCGGAGACAAGGTGCTGCACCTTCGGGTCTTATCATCCTTCCTTATTGAGGATGGTGAGAATCTCGGAGTGATCATCGTATTCAGTGATTTAAGCGAACTGATGGACCTTCGGGATTCCGTTAAATCCATGGAAAAAATAAAAGCTCTTAACGATCAGCTGGAGATGAGGAATAAGCTTTTAAGCGAAACCTTCGGAAGGTTTCTGTCGGATGATATAGTAAGGCTTCTTCTTGATACGCCGGACGGGCTGAGGCTTGGGGGTAATAAACAGAAACTTACCATCATGATGAGCGATCTTCGCGGGTTCACCGCCATGAGTGAGAGAATGGATGCGGAGGATCTTATCTCGATGCTTAACCACTATCTGGGGGAAATGACGGAGATCATACAGGCTCGTAACGGAACCATCATAGAGTTTATAGGAGATGGGATTTTTGCTTTATTCGGCGCTCCGGAGCCCTCTGACAGTCACGCCGCAGATGCCGTTGCCGCAGCGCTTGAGATGCAGCAGCGAATGAAGGAGATCAACAGATGGAATGACGACAGGGATTATCCCGTGCTTGAAATGGGAATAGGCATAAACACCGGAGAAGTCATCGTCGGAAATATCGGATCTGAAAAGAGAACAAAATACGGGGTAGTAGGAAGCCAGGTTAATCTCTGTGGGCGTATAGAAAGCTATACCGTGGGCGGCCAGATCCTCATATCATCCGCGACGAAAGAGCTTATAGGTGCAGAGCTTGAGGTTGCAAAGATGATGCATGTATATCCCAAGGGTGCAAACGGGGAGCTTGAGCTTTCCCAGATCACGGGGATAGGGGCTCCCTATAACATTCACGTAAGTCATACGGAAAGCATCATGCAGCAGCTTGAAAGCCCAATACCGGTCCGTATTCACCGGCTTGACGGGAAGCATGAGATAGCAAAAGCAATATACGGCGGTATCACGGCGGTAGCAAGAGACGGCGCGGAGCTTGAAACGGATGCCGAATTTGAGGTCTATGACAATATACAGATAAATGCCGGAGGCAAGCTTTTCTGCAAGGTTACGGAGAAGACAGATGACGTATACTGTCTGCAGTATACATCGATTCCCACGGGCTACGCGGAGTGGCTTAAGAATTCCAGAAACTGAAGGAACAGGATAAAAGACCCACATGAAAAAGGCCACAGGGAGGAATCTCTTGAGACCGTCAGGAGGGGCATCAAAGCGGCAACGGATGCCGATATGTATGTCATAGCGGACTGGCATACGCTATAGCGATAACGGATATGAAGGACTCATTTTATGAATATCTGCAGATACTGTATGACCGCATCCCGACGCTTCCGCAGTCCCTTCGCAGGGATTACGGAATAATTCCGCATATGCTCATAAATATTGCACACAGGGTTCTGGATGCGAACAGATAAGGGATAAGGATGAATATAAGATATTCAAATGAAGAGCATATATTCAATCAGCATATGGACGGGGTACCCTGTCTTAGCTTTGACATGCTGGATTCCATGGGAATCCCCAATCTTTATTCTTCCAGGTTCCTGTCGTTTGATGATACGAAAGAAGCGGGGGAAACGGGACTCAGGGTCGTAGTCATGAAGAATGAGGAGCTTTCTGAAGCAGCTCCCGTAGTTCTTTCAAACAGGCAGAAGCTTGCAGAGCAGCTGGGATCGTCCATAGAGCGGGAATGCATAACCGATCAGAAGCATACTTCAAATGTTTATGTTGTGGAAGAGGGAGACCTGGGACATTTTTATCCTGAAGAGAAGCCGCTAAAGAGAAGAAATGTCGACGGCATGGTAACTGATGTCCCGGATGCGCTTCTTACGGTTTTCGGAGCGGACTGTCCTCCGGTTTATCTTGCGGATCCTGCAAGAAAGGCTATAGGCCTTGTACACGCCGGATGGCGGGGGACTTTAGAGAAGATACCGGAAGCTGCAATAGATCTCATGAAGGAGCGTTACGGATCAAAGCCGTCGGATATATATGCCGCCATAGGTCCCGGAATATGCAGGGAATGCTATGAGATGGGATCGGAGGTATACGAAGCCTTTGAGTATAAATGGGGGAAGTCTTTTGCGGAGCGCATCCTTTCAAAATATCCCGCAAAGGATGATAAGGGGAAGATCATTCCCGGCGGCAAATATCACCTCGATCTTTTTGAAGCAAACCGGCTGACCCTTTTGAACGCCGGGATAGAAAAAGAGCATATAGCGGTTTCCAATGTCTGCACTATGTGTAATGCGGACGTCTTTTATTCCTACAGGGCTCACCGCATGGAAAACGAGCAGTGTGCCATGCTTGTAAACAGGTTTCAGTGAGCCGGTTTCTTTTGCAGGTGCCGACGGCCTGGCACTCTGATTGTGGGAGGAATTGCAACTGCTGTCTACAGAGGTTTTTGAAAGTGCTGGTAATCTTTTAATGATTTCCAGTTTCCACCCCAGGTAAAGCCGTGTGCCTTGAACAGCTCATAGGCATCGTCTCCGGGGCCTATCTTATGGGGAAAATCAGATGTTCTTACAGCATAGGGTTCGGAACCGGGAGGAGAGATGTGTTCCACTCCGCCGGGATAGGTCACGTAGGGGTTATAGAACGGGTTTATATCGATTGCAACACCCATGGCGTGCTTTGAAAGATTGTTTGAGCCTGCTACTGTCCTGTAATTAAAGCAGGAGGTGTTATTATCCGCACAGGACAGATCGTCGTCTCCGCCGTAATCATCAATGAGGCGCATCTTTTCGATCTGATAACCTCTTTTATACAGTTCACTGAAGATCTCCGTCATGTCACCGGCTACTTTTTTGTGACAGACGAGTTCGCCCAGCTGACTCTGTCCGTTGAAATCGTGGTAGGAGAGTCTTAGATAGCGAAGATCCTCCCTTGCTATAGTGCAGCCTTCCGGGAAAGAAACACCTTTCATTCTGGCAAAGACTTCATCGGGTATCGGTTCGGAGGTGAAGGTTCCTTCGCCTGAAGCTGCTATACTTGTGTTTTCCATGTTATCCTCCGTGTTTTCTTTATCCTCCGGGCTGTCAGTGGCAGCGGTGTCTCCATCGTTTATGGTATCTTCGGAAACAGATGCGGGATCAGGGCTTTCTTCAGAAGTATCTTCGGACTCACCTGCAACTTCTTCCGGAGCAGTTTCCGAAATATTTTCTGATTCAACCGGTATCATTGCGCTGCTTTGGACAGGCAGGTTTTCTTCTGTGCTGGTTTCGCTATCAATGCCGGCTGATATTTCGGTCGAAGATTCGGAAGCAGCATCCTTATTGTCATCTTCAGCGGAAGAGCCGCAGGAGACAAGACAGGACATAAGCAATATAAACAGGATTAAAACCGGAAGTATTTTATTATGCTGCATCAGAAAAATATCCTTTCAATGATCCATCAGTTAAAAAATATAGTAAACGACAAAACTCTTTTCGTTTTGTCGTTTACTGCGCCGGATTTTGGCCGCTGAAAGCGGCATATTTCCTTGCAAAATCCGGGCGCATCCGCCGGAGGCTTTATAGTAAGCGAAATTATTTATTTCGCTTACTATATCATATCCGCTATTTCATAGATAAGCTTTTCCGTAGCCCCCCACCCGAGGCAAGGGTCGGTTATCGATTTCCCGTAGCAGCCGCCACCGGGCTTCTGGGCTCCATCCTCAAGATAGCTTTCTATCATGAAGCCTTTAAGTATTGAGTTTATCCTCTCTTCATGACGAGCTGAGTGCAGCACCTCTTTGACAATTCTTCTCTGCTCAAAAGGATCTTTGCCGGAATTACAATGATTCGTATCCACAATAAGCCCGGGGTTAAGGAGTTTCATACGATCATAGCAATCGCATAATCTTATAAGATCCTCATAATGATAATTGGGTCTCATTGAACCATGCTGATCGGTATATCCCCTGAGGATAGCATGTGCGTGTCTGTTTCCGTCAGAGTGCACCTGCCATCCGCGGTAAATGAATGAATGCCCGTTTTGAGCTGCATTAATGGCATTCAGCATGACCTGATAATCTCCGGAGGTTGGATTTTTCATTCCTACCGGCACGCTTATACCGCTGGAGGTTAACCGGTGCTGCTGATCCTCCACTGACCTTGCCCCAACTGCGACATACACAAGCAGATCATCAAGGTAAGCGTAGTTTTCGGAATACAGCATCTCATCGGCACAGGCAAAACCCGTTTCCATGACAGCACGCATATGAAGATGCCTTGTGGCTTCTATCCCTTTGAACAGATTAGGTTTCTCCATAGGATCCGGCTGATGAAGCATCCCTTTATATCCCTCAGCTGTTGTCCTGGGTTTATTCGTATATATCCTCGGAACTATGAATATCCGGTCATAAACTTTTTCCTGAACCGGTCCCAGCCTTGTGATATACTCCATAACAGAATCTTCGTTATCCGCAGAACAGGGTCCGATTATCAATATGAGCTTATCGGTTCTACCCTCGAATATTGATATTAGCTCAGCCTTCCTTTTCTGTATTGTTTCATTCATCCTTGCCGTCAACGGATACATTTCCTTAAGCTCAGCCGGTATAGCCAGCTGCTTTTCATACGCCATTCCCATTGGCTTGTCTCCTTTCTTTCCTGCTTTCTTACCAGTCGGTCACATCGCCTCTACCGCAATAAATCTCGTTGTATTATCCTCCTTTACATTAATGTTTTCCTCAAGAACTTTCAGGCCATACATAGCAGCCACTTCAAGGCTCGCGATCGCCCCCACGGAGATTTTCTGCATCCTTGCAACCTGTCTTGCCGCCACTGCGGTATTGACTGCCACCTCGACCTCATAGCCTTTTTTCGCAATATACTCATCACACTGCTCCAATGCTTTGATATGACTGATCACTTTTTTTATATCACCCTTCCTGCTTCCCCTGACCCCAAGAAGGTTCTGAACTATAGGCAGGGAAAGCTCAGTATTGATGGAAACTTTTCCTTCTGACAGTATTTCGACGACCTCCGCCACCTTTCCTGCATAACTGTTTTCAATAGGCAGCACTGCCATCTCACATTCGCCGCTTAAAACTGTTTCATACGCTTCTTTGAAGCTTTTACATGACACGTGCAGCGCATCCGGAAACATTTTTCTTGCGGCGGCATGAGCGAATGCCCCCTCTATCCCGCTGTAAGCTATCTTTTTCATAATCCTGTTCTCCTCCTCGTTTATAGATAAAATAAAAGCGGCCCGGAATCTGTTTCCAAACCGCCTGTAAGAATGCTCATGATATTTATCGCATCATCAATCACCCTTACATCGGTCCGAAGTAAAGGTAAAGAAAAATGCGTATGAATCTGCTGATAAAAATCTATTCATCTGTGTCCTCGTGATTAATGTCTAGTGTAGCGTTTCAATGACTTCTTTACTTAAAACACCATCTTGCCGCCAGCTGCTTCGTTGTCGTCAGTCGTCGTAGCCCGCTACGACTCCTTCCTCCGCCTAGCATCTGACGACAATCTGGCATTTTAACTAAAAGA
>JAFPZU010000149.1 GCA_017417105.1 Lachnospiraceae bacterium
AAAAGCCGTATGTCAATCAAAAAGTGACGAAAAACAGAAAAATGTGATGAAGTTGGTTACTGTTCAGCGCCGAGCCACGACGATGCCATGTGCGCATAGCGCACATAGACGGCATTCAAAACATGCCAAAGGGCATATTTTGCATCGGCGAAGCCGATTCTGCATGGCGCTAAACAGCCAGTGGCTGTCTGCTTAGCGCCGACCGAAGCGGAGCGTAGAACAGCGTGCGCGTTGCAATTCAGCGCACTGGCGGTGCGCTGAATTGTAACTGAAGTTGTGTTACCTTACAGTCCCCTGTACCCGGTTCTTATCTTCTGTTCTGTCCCAGGAGGCATCCTTGCAGACATGACGGATAAGGATCCTGCTGTATTCATCACCGCACGTCAGCGGATCGAATGCGGCCCCGTTCCATTTTATTTCAACACGAACTTCCCTCTCACGATCCGAATACTCTGCCGTGACCAGGAAACCGTCAAACCCTGCGGACAGTCCGCCGTCTCTCTCTTCCCGGGATATCTGCGCAATTATCTCTTCCAGCAGCATCATGACCTTCCGGGTTATATCGGGAAGTATCATATTCTGAAAGGCGAAGGTTTCAAACTTTGAGCGAAGCCCTATGAAGTCCACGCCGGATTCGGCTGTGCTCCACTTAAAGACCTTGACGTTCTTTATGAACTGACGGGTCTTTTCCTTAACGGGGTTCTTAAAGATCACGGAAGAGGCACCCTCTTCGTAGATACCGCCCTCATCCATGTAGAACACTCTGTTTGACACCTCCCTGGCAAAGCTCATTTCGTGTGTTACAATAAGCATTGTAACCCCGCTCTTTGCAAGGTTTCGCATAACGGTAAGAACCTCGCCGACCATGGTCGGATCAAGCGCGGAGGTAGGTTCATCAAATAGAAGAACCTTCGGATTCATAGCCATGGCACGGGCAATGGCCGCCCGCTGCTGCTGTCCGCCGGAAAGCTCTCTTGGAATGCTTAGTCCCCGATCGGAAAGTCCTACGGTGGTCAGTAATCTTACAGCATCGTCATAAGCTTCCTGCCGGCTTTTCCCCAAAAGCTTCACAGGTCCTAACATCACGTTTTCGATGATCGTCAGGTGATCGAACAGATTGAAGGACTGAAATACCATCCCCATCTTCTTTCTCATCCCGCAAAGATCGTAACCTGAGGAAGTAGTATCTTCCCCGTCAAACCATATCCTCCCCGAAGTAGGTGTTTCCAGACGGTTCAGAAGATTCAGGAAGGTACTCTTTCCCGTTCCCGAAGGTCCGATTATGGATACCACATCTCCCTTTTCTATTTCGCAGTTAAGATCCTTTATGGGAACGATGCCGGGAGAATACTCTTTACGAAGATGTTCAGCTTTAATCAGCATTTATCCGCACCCCCGTGATTTTCCGCTTTCTCCTGACAGGATCCAGCTTCTTTTCCAGTTTCTTAAGCAATAGTGTAAGAAGCCACGCCGCAATAAAGTACACAAGTGCGGTGAATATAAGAGGGAAGAAAGCCTCATATGTTCTTGCGCGAATAAGATCCGATACTCTTGTAAGATCCAGCACTGAAATATACCCCGCCACGCTGGTAAGCTTTACCGTAGAGATGATCTGTCCCATATATACGGGAAGACAGTGGATTATCATCTGGGGAAGGACTATATGGCGAAATGCGGATAAGTCGCTGAAGCCAAGGGCCTTTGCGGCCTTCAGCTGCCCGGGAGAAACCGCCATGATCCCGCTCCTGAAGATCTCGCTGGAATAAGCGGAAAAGTCAAGGGTAAAGCCAAGGACACAGACCCAGAATGCCGACACAGTCGCTTTTCCGAAGATAACGTAGTACAAGATAAGAAGGGTAAGTATTATAGGCATCCCCTGCATCCAGCGAATATAGAAACCGGAGAGCGCAGCGGATATTTTCGTTTTTCTCATGCGCAGGAAACAGACTAAGGCGCCAAGGATAGTCCCGAAAAGGATACTGAATACGGAAAGCCCCGCGGTAACCACAAAACCGTCAAGCAGCATCTTCCATCTGTCTTCCCGGATAAAAGTTTTTTCAATACCGTGACCAAGCTGTCCCAAAAACGTCTCCGGCTCATCTTCTGACGAAGATTCTTCAGATGACCCCGGGTATCCTTCTCCCGCCCACCGATCCTTTGCAATAACAGCGTATACATCGTCGCTCATAAGGCCATCCGTGAAGTACACCGCTTCACTTGCTTCTTCCTGCCACGTCATGCCGTATGCCATCATATCGTAGCGTCCGGTATTCATCCCGGCAAGAGCGCTTTGTACATCCACATATTCCGGTATAAGGGTATAACCCGCCCATGCGCAGAAACGGTAAAGAAGTTCGATCATATACCCGCAGGCATTGGATCCGTTGAGATAGCATACAGGCTGCCAGTCAAGGCATGATACAACATGGAGCTCCCCTTTAGGAGTCCCGGTCATCGGAAACTCATCCACGTGATCGGGTGCCTTCTCCGGATCCTCCCATCGGCGGTATATCTCTTCAAGCTGATCTTCCTCCTTCATCTTTTCGATAAAGGCATTTACCTCCCGGCACAGCTTCTCTCCCTCCGGTGTTTTGGATGTTGTCCAGCAAAACTCCAGCTGGGATACAACTTCGGGAATAGGGTAAAGCTCAGGGTATTCCTCGTTCAGCTCGTTGAGTGAGGACGCCTCCCATAAAATGGCATCTGCCTTCCCCTGCCCCACCTGAATGCACTCCTCCGCCCAGTCATTGACCCGGTTAACGCTGGCCTTTGGAAACTTTTCTCTGACCATAACATCAAAGACGCTTCCTAAAACCACACAAAAACGCGCTTCTTCCAGATCGCTTAAAGAACTTATGCTGTCCGGGGTCTCTTCATGCGGCGCAGCATTCACGCTTCGTATTGACAGGGCAGCAGTTATTAAAAGTGAAGTAAATAATAGTAATAACCACCGGGATATCATTATAAATGATCTTTTTTTTGCCCCCAACATCCTCTCCTGCATCATCTGTTTCTGTTATCGGCCGGCTTCCGGTACGTCTTTATACGCCCTCAGCGGCGGGGCGCTTCGGGCTGTTCTGAATAATTACATCGGCACTTCTTTTATACCGGCAGCTTAGATTGTACCATTAAAAACAAGGAAAATACAGTTACGCCGGTGCGCTGAATTATAGCCCTGCTTTGGAGTGGTTTTGTCGAGTCTGCTGTTTGTGGTATAATACCCTTCGTGTGTAAAGAATACGGAAGAATTGATACTGATGCATTGATACTCGATGTGGACGGGACACTTTGGGATTCCACGGGGATAGTGGCCGAGGCCTGGACGAGAGCCTGCAGGGAGACGGGATTTAATGATATGACCGTCTTACCGGACAGGCTTAAGGGGCTTTTCGGGAAGACCATGGACGAGATCGCACTTGCGCTTGTTCCGGATGCCGAAAAAGCTGTAAGGGATGCCCTGATGGAGCGCTGTGTAATATATGAACAGGAGGCGCTGGAGGAGGATCCCTGTAAGATCTGCTATCCGGGTGTGATCGAGACTATAAGGGAGCTTGCAAAAAGGACGGCACTGACCATAGTTTCAAACTGCCAGTCGGGATATATTGAGCTCTTTATGAGAAAGACACATCTTACGGAAGCCGAGATATGCGATAAGGAGTGTTTCGGAGATACGGGTCAGGGAAAGGCTTGCAATATCCTCTCAGTCATGGAGCGGAACGGATTCACAAAAGCTTACTACGTCGGCGATACCGAAGGAGACCGTATTGCAGTGAGACAGGCGGGCATTGGTTTTATTTCCGCCGATTACGGCTTTGGTGATCCGAAAGAAGCTGATATCAGGATCGATTCATTTGATAAACTATTAGATCTTATACAGGACGGTAACTGATGGCAAACAGAGCAAAAGAAGAGATAAGCCTTGAGATACAGGAGAGAGTTGACAGGGAGAAGGAAAGGCGAGCCGGGACTGCCGACACGGAAGGAAAGAGCGTAGTCCTTAAGGAGGTATTTGACTGGCTTGCCGTTATCGTTATAGCGGTGCTCATATCATTTGTTCTCCATACCTTTGTGATAGTCAATGCAACGGTTCCGACGTCTTCCATGGAAAGCACCATAATGGCAGGCGACCGTGTCATAGGTTCAAGGCTTTACTACTTAAGGCACGAGCCGGTGCGTGGAGAGATCGTGATGTTTGATTATCCTGATGATCCCAGCATCCTTTATATCAAGCGCATAATAGGAGAACCGGGGGATCATATAGAAATAACCGGAGGCGTGGTTTACGTGAACGGCGAGGCGCTGGACGAGCCGTATCTTAACGTGGTGACGGAAGGTGAATGGGGTCCTTATGATGTGCCGGAGGGATGCTACTTCATGATGGGGGATAACCGCAACGACAGCGCGGATTCAAGGTACTGGCAGAATACCTATCTTACCAGAGACGGAATCGTTGGAAAGGCTGTGTTCAAATATTGGAAAGGGTTTGAAAGGTTTTAAGATATGATATCTGAAAAAATGAGATCGCTGGTGGATAATAATTCCGTTATCCGTCAGATGTTTGAAGAAGGACAGAAGATGGCAGCGGAATTCGGGGCGGAAAATGTCTATGATTTTTCACTGGGAAACCCGAACGTTCCGGCGCCTGATAAGGTTAAGGAGACCATAGAGAAGCTTCTTGAGACCGAGAATCCCATAATGCTTCATGGATATATGGCAAATGCCGGCTTTCCGGATGTGAGGCAGAAGATCGCGGATTCTTTGAATAAGAGATTTAACACGTCTTTTTCAGCGGGAAACATAATGATGACAGTAGGAGCTGCGGGCGGGCTTAACTGC
>JAFPZU010000020.1 GCA_017417105.1 Lachnospiraceae bacterium
AAACGCCGCGCGAAGACAGAGGACCATCAAAGTCTCGCAACCTCAAGACTATACCACACATCCCGCAGATAAATCAACAGTAAATTATCAGCCGTTTCCTCACCATCCGGCCTTCTCCACCTCGTTACAGTTCAGCGCACCACCAGTGCGCTGAACTGCAACGCGCACGCCGTTCTACGCTCCGCTTCGGTCGGCGCTAAGCAAACAGCCACTGGCTGTCTTGCGACACGCAGCAAGTGCGAAACATGCCCTTTGGCATGTTTTGAATGCCGTTTATGTGCGCCATGCGCACATGGCATCGTTGCGGCTCGGCGTTTAACAATAACTTTCCACCTCTCCTTTTAAGAAAAGGTTTTCCCTCTCCCCCTCTTTTAACGGAACAATATGTCCGTTATCTATATGATATGCCAGATTCTGCCTGGTGCAGCCCAGAACATCACAGGCTTCTCTTGTATTTATCACACATTCCCTGGCAAAGGAATAAAAGAGTTCCGCAGGTATTCCAAGCTTTTTCCCCTTTTCCAGCAGAGTTCCTTTTTCCACTGTTATCCTGTCATCAAGTCTTATACCGTACCCACCGGTTTCCACTGAGCAGCTGACAGCCCGCCCTGCTTCAACCTCAGACAATGGAAGTAAAAGAGCAGAATTATCGTAAAGCAGACATATTATCTCTTTATTATTATTGATAAAGCATTCCCGGACATTACTCCGTCTCCTTTTTGTTACCCAACCAGGCAGTTCATCCGGTTTAATTTCTCTTATATAGCAGGAATCCTGGGATGAATATCCCTTTGACAAAGCAAGGAGCCTGTGCTCCTTATATTCAGATAAGCCATGATTCTTGAGTATCATCCCCAGGTTCTGACGCCCTGCAGGTATTACCCGTTCAGCTACCCAAAGACCTGAAGCCTCTTTGGGTATCGTATATGATCCGTTCTTTACGTATTTGGAGAATAATAACGGAGCCGTCCACTCATCCAGGTTCTCTCGCAATTCAACGATATATTCCTCTGTTTTTTCGAAACAGAACAAATATCCGATCTCTTCCCTGCCTTCTGCTTCACTGTCAAGAATTGCAAATATCCTCATACCTGCACCATCTTTCGTATAACATTTCCCATATCTTATTTAGATGGACCTCAGGCAGAGCTTCGTTAAGCCCTGTAAAAAGCGCATCTTTGTCTGAAAGAGCCAGTCTGCCGTGGAATATCGACTTTTTATCTTTAATCATTTCAAGATTATCTAAAGTGGATCTGCTGCCTATGTAATTGTTGCAAGGTCTGTCCAGCATTACATCAAATGTCTTTATCTCCTCAATACTATGACACGAGCATAATAAAGACAGTCCGTGATCAAATAAAGGCGCTATCCGAAGAGTTCGTTTCCTGGCATTTCTAAGCACTTCTATATTGGCTCCGTGCCTGTCCCTGTTTAGTATCAGATAATCTACTGCCAGCATTGTATCAATGTATTTCTGCCACCCCTGCTCTTTGCAGAATTCATAACGGCTCTGTCCCTTAGGAGCATTTATCTGATAATAGTCATCAAGAGCTGCCTTGGATTCACCCTTCTCCTTGAAATCTCCCGATGCGCAAAGCCAGGTATCATACACTGTTCCCTCTATATCCACATCAGCGTGGATCAGGCGATATTTAAGATGTTCTACACCCAGAATTCCAAGGAGTCTGTCAACGATTATCTCATTGATGCACTCATGACCGATTATTCCTTTTTCGCTGTCAAAATCAGAGAGCTTGTAATAAATCTTTTTCCCACCCTCACTCTCTTCCGACTTCAGATATGTCCCCGCCGTTCCGCTTGAATGCCGCGTATGCGCCCATCTTAAATGTGTAAGATCTGTTTTTTCCGAAATAACATCCCTATCCACGGCTTTTGTCCACAATAATCATCTTGTCTTATCAATAAATGCCCCTATACCACTCCTATACAGCACTGGAAGCCTCCCCTGCTTTCGTTAATTATAAGTTTTTATTTGACGTACGTCAAATTTCCCCTGCGTCGCGCATCATCTTATACCCTGTTACAATTCACGATACTTTATATTGACAGACCCCGGTATAGCTTTTAAGCTTACAGGCATACGAGGTACGGGAAAAACTGTCACAATGACTGCCATAGAAAGAAAACTGCGGGATGATGATGAATGGATCGTAGTCGGATTAAGGCCTGACACAGATGTGACCAGAGAACTTGTACAGTAAACGACAAAACGAAAAGAGTTTTGTCGTTTACTATAAAAAAAGAAGATATCCAATACGGATACAAGCTTGCTTATCAGAACATAGGAGTTGCCGGAAAACAGATCACTATGCCCTTATACATGGCCATGTTTCTTTAATGATATAAGAATCTGTGCATCAATAAATATATTTGCGCACAGCTCCTAAGACATGGGACGGTTTCATTTTCAGCGCACAGGATGTGCGCTGAACTTTAACTGGTATTATCTATTATTCTTTTATCAGTATATCCCCCGCTCTTCCATGTACTTCATGTAAAGATCCGGTCTTATTTCCTTTGTGACCCGGCGCATCTCATGCATCCTGTAATTATCAACCTTACCGTGATCCCCGGAGAGCAGTATGTCGGGTACACGCCTCCCGTGCCACTCATCCGGTCTCGTGTACTGGGGATATTCCAAAAGTCCTCCCGTATTGAAGGATTCGGTCTCCGCGGATTCGTCATTTTTCAGCACTCCGGGCACAAGCCTTGATATGGCATCCATGACAACCAAAGCGGAGAGCTCTCCTCCTGTCAGCACATAGTCCCCTATGGAGATCCGGTCGGTCACTATCTCATCGATAACTCTTTCATCTATTCCCTCATAGTGACCGCAGAGGAATATAAGCTCCTCCTTAGAAGACAGCTCCTTTGCCTTCTCCTGGTTAAAGACCTCTCCGACGGGTGTCATATAAATAACCCTGACTTCTCCGTCCTTCCTCGAAAGTCTTGAAAGAGCCTCTTCATAAGCCCTGTACACCGGCTCACACTGCATCAGCATTCCGGCACCTCCGCCATAGGTATAACCGTCAATGGAACCGTAGCTGTTGGTGCTGTAATCTCTTATATTGACTGTATCAAGCTCTATTATGCCTTCCCCCGAAGCCCTGCCTGTAACTCCTGTCCTGAACGCGTGATCCACCATATCCGGAAAGATAGTCAGAACCTCAAACTTCATTAAAGGAGTCCCTCCATCACATGGATCTTCATCACGCCGCTTTCGACATCAACTTCCTTTATGCATTCCTTTATTGCGGGAATAAGGACGCTCTTTTTGCTGTCCGGCTCCGTTTCCACCTCATAGACATCATTCGCTCCGGTATGAAGGACTTTGGTGAGGATCCCAAGGCTCTCCCCTTCCTCGGTGATAACCTTCATCCCTATAAGATCCGCTTCATAGTATTCATCGGGTCCAAGCTTCTGCGCCGAATCCCTCGGCACGCAGACATAGGCACCCTTGTACTTCTCTACAGCGTCTATACCGTCGATCCCTTCAAACTTCAAAAGGGCCAGGTTCTTGCTGAACCTGACCGATCTGATCTTAACCTTAATGTTCTCCCGCGGAGTCTTAAGTATCACTTCTTTAAGCTCCTTAAATCTCTCCTCGGGATCATTTGTTGTGGGAAAAACCTTTACTTCGCCCTTAAGGCCGTGAGTTGAGGTTATCTGTCCCACCGATAAAAGCTCAGCCCTCTTCTTCATCCTCGATATCCACATTCACATGCTTATCGGTCTTTGTGGCTGCAGCCTTTACTACTGCCCTTATTGCCTTGGCGATACGGCCTGATCTTCCTATTACCTTGCCCATGTCGTCTTTAGCAACACGGAGCGTCACATTTATCTCCCTGTCGTTCTCCTCCTCGGTTACCACAACCTTGTCGGGGTTCTCGACGAGAGCTCTGGCTATTGTCTCAACCAGTTCCTTCATCATGATCATTTACCTCCGAATATTTATTTGTTGTATAACAAATACTAATCTACTCCCCAAAATCCGTTACGCGGAGGCGATATTACTTTGTGATGCCGGCATTCTTGAAAAGACGGGCAACAGTATCTGTAGGCTGTGCGCCGTTTGAAAGCCATTTACGAGCCTCTTCCTCATTGATCTTTACTTCAGCGGGCTCCTTTAAGGGATCATATGTCCCGATCTCAGCAAGAGTGGTGCTCTGCATTGATGACCTTGCGTCTGCTACCACTATCCTGTAAAAAGGTGCTTTCTTCTTTCCGATTCTCCTGAGTCTGATCTTAACCATGTTTTACCTCCCTGGTTTTTAATAATATTATTTTGATATAATAATTCTTTTCGACAATCCTGTAATATCGCATTATCTAAAAGAGTTATTTCAAATTGAACTGTCTCATAAGGTTCTGCATCTGAGCCATCTGCCCGAAGCGTCCCCTCTTCTTTCCTCCGCCCATCATCTGCTTCATCATTTTCTGCATCTGCTCGAACTGCTTTACCAGGCGGTTCACGTACATGATATCAACTCCCGAGCCTTTTGCTATCCTGTTCTTTCTTCTGGGATTAAGAAGCTTCGGATCATCCCTTTCAGCTGGAGTCATGCTCATGATGATGGCCTCGTTTCTTTTAAGCATGGTCTCATCAATCTCCGGCATCCCCTTGCCGCCAAGTCCAAGCATCGATATCACGGAGCCCATTCCACCAAGCTTATTCACCTGCTTCATGGAATCAAGATAATCATTAAAGGTGAATTTGCCCTTCTTAAGGCTCTCGGCTGCCTTCCTTGCATCCTCTTCATCTATCGTCTCCTCGGCCTTTTCAATAAGGGAGAGCACATCTCCCATGCCGAGGATACGGCTTGCCATCCTGTCCGGATAGAATATGTCAAAGTCCTGAGGCTTCTCACCGCTTGCGGCAAACATTATGGGCTTACCGGTAACGGCTTTTACCGAAAGCGCCGCTCCGCCTCTTGTATCACCGTCAAGCTTTGTAAGTATTACCCCGTCTATTCCGACCTTTTCATCAAACCCCGTGGCGACGTCAACTGCCGCCTGACCGGTGCTGGAATCCACAACAAGCAGGGTATTATCCACATGGATCTTCTGCTTTATGTCATGAAGCTCCTGCATCAGATTTTCGTCTATCTGCTGTCTGCCGGCTGTATCAAGGATCACCACATCAAAACGGTCGGCTCTTGCTTTTTCAACTGCAGCCTGGGCTATATCTACCGGGCTTTTATCGGTTCCCATTTCAAAGACGGGAGTATCCACCTTTTCCCCGTTTACCTTCAGCTGTTCAATTGCTGCCGGGCGATAAACGTCAAGAGCTGCCAGCATCGTCTTTTTGCTCTTATTCTTAAGGTGAAGGGCAAGCTTTCCACAGGTAGTCGTTTTACCTGCGCCGTTAAGCCCTGCCATCATGATGACCGTAGGCTCCGGTGCATAGGCAAATGTAAGCTGTGAAGCCTCTGACCCCATCAGGTCTATCATTTCTTCATTAACGAGCTTTACGACCTGCTGACCGGGATTCAGCCCGTTCATGATGTCGGCGCCTATGGCCTTCTCTTCAACGGACTTTACGAACTGCTTTACAACCTTGAAGTTAACATCGGCTTCAAGCAGAGCCATCCGTACTTCCTTAAGACCCGCCTTTACATCATCCTCGGTAAGTGTCCCCTTACTCCGAAGCTTCTTGAAAACATTCTGCAGTTTATCAGAAAGACTCTCAAATGCCACTATATTATCCCGTCTATCTCATTTAATAACTTATCTATCTTCTTTTTATCCGGTGCTTTATCGTTAAGTGCTTCCCTTACTGCCTTAACGCACTCCTCAAGGCGTCGGCTCTTTGCAATCAGCTGAAGCTCGTCCTCATATCCCTTAAGCTTTTCATCCATCCGCCTTAGGGTTTCGGAAACCGCCTGCCTTGATATCCCTGCCTCTTCCGCTATCTCGGAAAGGGACATATCCTCTACGGCGCAGGCTTCATATATTCTCTTATTCTTTTCACTTAGAAGCCCCCCGTAGTAATCAAAGAGCAGCCCCCTCTCGATAAGTCTTTCCACAGGAACCTCCTGCATCCGTCGCTGTTGAAGGTATTTCCCCCCGCACCGACTACCCATATTACCACCTGCACGTCGAGCTGTCAATTTTTTTTATTGACAGGATAATATTCCTCATTATAATTCAGGTGCATCCTATTCGCTGAACTACAGCAGCATCTCCTTTTCCGTAAATACGTATAGCAAGGGGAAGGCTGTCGAACCTTCCCCTAAAGAAACTCTATGTCTGCGACTTCTCCGCAAGAAGCGCTTCCAACTCCCTCACGCGCTGCTCTGCTTTTTCAGCGCGTTCCCGCTCCGCCAGCGTGTTCGCCCGTTCCTCTTCTCTGCCCAGCTCTCTGCCCTCTTCTCTGCCTTCTTCCCTGCCTTCTACTCTGCCTTCCTCTCTGCCTTCCTCTCTGCCTTCTGCTCTGCCCTGTTCAATATAATCCTGCGCTAATTCCCAGCTCTTCATATACTTTATACCTATATCCTTCTTTGCTTTTGTGCTCGTTACAATCTCATTGAGCCTTTTCGTGGCATCGTCCGTTACATTGTCTTCGGTACTGCTGCCTATGTACCGAAGCAGATTCATAAGCTTCTTTTCCTTCTCATCAGCATTATCAGGGAGCTTGCCGTTCACGTAAAGAAATATCCTGCGTATCCCATCGTTATATGGTATATCGGGATGCGTCTTTATTATGCTTCCCGCCTCGTAGTACAGAGCATCCTCTCCAAACGGATCATAGGACAGTATAAAGATCGTTATCAGCTCCGGCAGTTTATCATAGTCGATCCCTGTACTAAGAAGCTGCACATCCACAAGATCACCATAATACCTGCTCCGTCTCGGTAGTCCTTCTTTCTTCGCGCTGCGGTTATCGGGTTCTATATCATAAACACTTATATCCCCGTTACCCTTTCCGGAATCATCACCCTTCTCAGTCACATAGGCATCCATCCTTATGCCATGCAGGCTTTCCGACATTCCGGGAACAACCCGCTGCGGCGTGTAATGGATCTCTCCTACTTCGCGTCCCAGTACGCAGCTTAAGATCATCCTGCATACCTCACTGCCGTCTTTCTCATCGGACATGATCTCCGTAAAAAGAAAATCATCGATCATATCCATCTCCTCCAACGGTTTCATGACCCGGACTTTTGTTTCATTTTTCATGGTTCTTCTCCTCTCTTTTGGTGTAATGATAGCAGGAAAAAGAACCTCATCCGTTCTTAGGAACTGTTCATAAATAACTTGAACAGTTGGCGAAGGTCAAGCGTTCATATGCGATGAAGAAAACGTAGG
>JAFPZU010000150.1 GCA_017417105.1 Lachnospiraceae bacterium
ACGCCGCCATGCACAATCGGCTTCGCCGATGGGCGGCGTGCCGGCTAGCCAAGTGTATTGGGCCGCAGCCCCGCGGCAAGCGCGTGGCTCGGCGCTGAACAGTAACACTGCCAAGACAGATATATTGTATGTGAGGGAATTTGGGGCCGTTTTTAGCGAAGACAAGATCCACTTCCCGTTAGCACTTAGGTTCAGCGTTAAAAACGCGAGATTTATCGAGCGTTTTAGCTGAATCTTAGTGCATCGAGCAAAATGAGCCAGTGGCTCATTTTGAGGCCCGCTTAGACACGCCGAGCGTGTCTGGGCCCGTTGTTAGCCCGGCTGAGCGTTGGCCCTGACCGAACAGACAATATATCTGTCTTGGCTTAGCCAACATAATAAATTAAGCGCTTCTCTTTTTCAGGCCTGCCACCACCTCGAGAGCTCTGGCTATGACCTGATCCATGTCATAGTACTTATATTCTCCAAGCCGTCCCCCGAAGATCACTTTTTCTTCTTTATCGGCAAGCTTCCTGTATTCAAGGTACAGCGCTCCGTTTTTCTCGTCATTTACCGGATAATACGGCTCATCCCCGGGACGCCACTCCATACTGTATTCTCTGGAAATAACGGTTTTATCTATGTCATTTCCGTCATCATCCTTACCGAACTCAAACCACTTATGCTCTATTATCCTGGTCCAGGGAGTTTCCCTGTCCGTGTAGTTAACGGCCGCATTACCCTGAAAGCTTGGGGTATCAAGGGTTTCATTCTCAAATCGTACGGAACGGTATTCCAGATTCCCGAGGCTGTAGCCAAAATACGCATCGATCGCTCCGGTATATATTACCCTCAGAGCCGAAGCGTCATATCCGTCTTTATTCTCAAGATAATCAAGGCCGGTCTCAACCTCTATACCCTGAAGCATATTTTCCACCATCTTTGTATATCCGCCCATGGGGATTCCCTGATGAAGTGCGTTGAAGTAGTTATTATCAAAAGTAAGCCTCACCGGAAGTCTTCTTATAATAAAAGCAGGAAGCTCCCTGCAGTCACGCCCCCACTGCTTTTCCGTATAACCCTTTATCAGCTTTTCATAGATATCCCTTCCCACAAGGGAAATGGCCTGCTCTTCAAGATTACGGGGCTCATGGGTTATCTCTTTTCTCTGCTCTTCGATCTTCGCCCTTGCTTCCTCGGGGGTCACCACTCCCCACATTTTATTGAAGGTATACATATTGAAAGGAAGAGAAAAAAGCTCTCCCTTATAATTTGCAACCGGCGAATTGGTAAATCTGTTGAACCGTGCAAATCTGTTCACATACTTCCAAACCTCGTCGTCATTGGTATGGAATATATGCGCCCCATATTTATGAACGTGTATCCCCTCTGTCCTTTCGGTATTGACATTGCCCCCTATATGGTCTCTCCTGTCTATGACCTTTACCTTCTTGCCTGCATCCGTCAGTTCTCTTGCAACTACCGCGCCGAAAAGTCCGGCTCCCACTATCAGATAATCGTACATTGTTTTATTCCTTTCAGTCCCCATCGGGCTCCCAAATTTCAACTCTGCCGTATTTACAAAGCGCCTCTCCCGCGCCTATTATCATAAAGATCACCGGAGTACAGATTATCTGCTGATAGCAAAAGAAATTGTGCACCATATAGGCTCCTATGCACATGGCAGGCACCACGGTCTCCGGCACTGTCACGCTTTTTTTCAGAAACCTCAAAAGTCCGCTTATGAAAATTCCGATATATGCGATCGCTCCCAATAGCCCGACACATACCAAAGAATTCAGCCACTCGTTATGAGCGCAGGAGAGGATGGTATTCTCTCCCCATTTCTCCCGCAGCGGCCCTGAATAAAACCTGTAAACTTCATCACTGAACCCGTCGGGTCCCGCTCCGAAAAGTTTTCTCATTATATTCGTCTTTGCAAAGGTCCCTATAGCCGCCATCCAGGATAATCCCCTGTCGCTTCCCCACGCCTCATCAAAGAGGAGGTAGTTATTGTCCGAAGCAAGGGAAGTTCCGTCAAAAACTCCGAGACTGTTCATCGCAACATATGCCACAAGTACAGCACCCGCACAGGCGATCGTAATAAGGATCGTATTTCTCAGCCATTTGTAGTTCTGTATCTCGAAGTCTCCGCCGGAAACAAGCTTTCTGCAGGCTATATACAATGCGAAAGATACGGCAAACAGCACCCAGGGCATAACTCCTATGGACAAAAACCGCATAAGCTCCGAGAGCACCGGCACCCTGTCTTCAAAAGCCACCTGAAGAACTCCCATGATCTTCCAGCCGCAGAATAAAAGACAGAGGCTTTCCAGGAATCTTTCCATTCTGACGTTATCCTCAAAGGATGCGACAAAAAGCACAAGATAGATCGTAAGATAGGCTAGAAACGCTGAGTCAGAGTTCTGGGCTATCATAGTGACTGCACCCAGAAGGACATAGGCTCCTGAAAGGATCCTCTTTATAAGGCTGTCCGTCTTCCAGTATACAAAAAGCCCTAGCGGGAATAAAAGCACCATGTAGCTTGAAAACCAGGTAGCCTGTCCCAGTGTTGAGATAAACTGCAGATAGTAATTCTCCGAAAGGCCCACGTACATCTCAAGCGGATCTATCCTGAACCTGTTCAGGACGCACACCAGAAAGATCGCCGCGGATACCGAAAGATAGATGATAAGCACCAGATCATCCCATCTCCAGAACCTTGACATGAAATAGTACAGAAATACAAAAGCGAGCTGGGCAATAAGCCCCATATACCAGCCGCTGTAGCCTATAAGCGTGTCACTTTTATAGGGTGACATGAGAAAAGAAGTCAGTGCCGCGATCGCATAAGCCAGCACAAACCAGTCAAGGATGGAATTCTTTCTATAATCCCAATACCATCCAAGCTTCCCCGCCTGTCCCAGATAAGTCTGATACCATATGAAAGCTGCCGTCATTGCTATGACCCCGACTATAGTCACCCATTTGAAGAAATGCCACTTGGCGTCCCCCATATTGTAGTATTTATCTTCATAATATAAAGGGTAGATCGCAAACATGAAAAAAACATAGACCGCGACCACGTCCTTCATTATTTTTTTCGAGATGGGGGTATTGTCTTCCTGGGCGTTTCCCTTCCTTCCCGATGACCTTATCTTCGCCATAATTATTTCCTTATACAAAATAGTACGCTAAAGGCTCTTGTGTTCTTACCGCCAATAGCGCCAGGAAATATTGTAGCACAAAATCAAAATAATAAAATAGCACCACGCAAGCTTGCGTGGTGCCAATTACTTTGACCGCTTAAATTACATGTATGAGCTGAACATCATCCCTGAATACATGCTGGTTATGTAGGGATTTGCAAAATTGTGTCCCGGATTCTTGTACTCCACCACTATCCTGTTGGTATAGTTCATCGGATTCAGGGATATCTTCTTTGCTTCAAGGAGGATCTCACTGGCAAAATCCGTTATCGGTCTTAAAGTATCGTTATGATCTCCCTCAAGCGCTGCGGAACGGAGATATTTATCATCTATCTCCAGCTCGCCGTTTTCCTTGAAAGTAAGTCCTATCGCATCCAGTTCGTTGCGGTATACATTCTGTATCCCGCGCATTTCATTCCTGAATTTATTCGAAAGACCGTAAGTTTCGGTATATCCGTATGCCTTTGAAATGAATTTATTATACCCGTCCACAAGGCTCTCGACATTGCTTATAAGGGACTCCACATCCGGCTTCAGCCCGATATGGGTGTCTTCCCCTTCCTCACTGACTCCCTTCAGCGTAACCTCGTACGCCTTGTCTATGGTAAAGGAATTGGAATAAGCGCTGTGCGGATTTCCGTTCAATGTGAACTCTGCGTTCTGCGGCTTGGAAGCAACTTCTCCAAGTCCGAAATAAGCCACTGCCCCGGCTCTCTTGCTGGTGCTGTCGTCAGAGACGGTGAATATATCCTCCCTGCCCTCAGGCTTCCCAGTAGCCACACTGTCGATCTTAAGAGCCGATCTTCCGGCATTATCCGAAACAACCGAAACCTCAACTCCGATATTACTGCGGTTGATAAGCCTTGCAAGCTTGTCTTCCATCTCCCTGTTGGTATCTCCGGGCTCCACATTGAACTGGAACTCATAATCGGTGTCACCGATGTGGATATCAAAGGAATAGGTATCGGGCTCCAAGCTCATGGGACCGTCATCAATAAAGGAACCGAGATTGGTCTGCTTCGCTGCAAGCTTTTGAACCCCGAGGTCGAAAGAGGGAACGGCATCGGGATCAACGGCATTATCATTTCCGATATATTTTGCCGTAGCAACGCTCTCATCCGTCGAGAACGCCGTCTTCTTGTCCAGAAGGCTTATGGAATCGTCATTTGACAGGGATGCGATAACATTCTTAAGATCCCTGGCATTTTCCTTCATGTTTACAGCATATTCAATGACACTGTCTCCGGACAGCGGAAGGAACAGGGGTGACTCTTTGGTCTGACGCATAATGGCAGCATAGACGTTTCTCAGCTCGTCTTTCTTGTGCGTGTCATAGCGCGTGGTCTTGGGCATGAACTGCGGCAGAAAATTGTTATAGACATTTTGCAGAGCCAATGATGCCATACGACGTCCCCTCCTTTCTTCCTTGATAGTCAGCAGACAGTTACTCTAGCGTATAATATCCATTTACACATTTAAAGAATAACATTTTTTGTCAAGTTTTACAAGGGGTTTTTCCCTTATTTTAAAGGATTTTCGAGGTTTTATAAGATATTTTATCACTTCTCGTCAGTGCAGACTCGCAGGAATTCCGCAGATCCGTTCAACCCGCATGACAGCGGCGCCGCTTCGCATTGCAGCTTCTGTTCCGACCTCGGAATCTTCGAAGATCACGGTTCTTTCCGGAGGTATGTTAAAATGCCTCATGGCCATAAGAAACCCTTCCGGATCAGGCTTAAGCTTCGGGATCTCAGCTGCGGTAAGGATCAGGTCGAATTCATCCTTCAGTCCGAAGTGCTCTGTGATACCGTATACATTTTCCCTGGAAGCGGTGGTCACAAGCGCCATGTAATACATATCTTTCATTCCGCGGATGAAATGCTCAAGCGCAGGGTTTACCTTAGCCTCCCCAAGGTAGTCATCATAAAGAGCCACCTTCCTTTTATGCACCCGCTCCATCATATCGGCATCTCCGTTAACAAGGGGCGGCAGATAATCCTTGTATCCCTTTCCGAAGCACTCCTTATTAAAGTACTCCTCGGTAAGATCTATCCCTTCTTCCGAAAGCGCTTTCCGGTAAGACATGAAATTTACCCTGCATGTATCGATCAGCGTACCGTCCATATCAAAGATCGCAAGTCTGTCTCTCATGCTTTTTCCTTCCTTCTGCGCCTGAATGCCATTATAAGATACACAGCTATCCCGGCTATGGTTCCGGCTGAAATCCAGTCGCTTACATGCTGCAGTACAGTTCCCCGGTAATAAACCCGTATTTCCTGAGAGCCTTCAGTATAAACCCTGACACAGCCGTTTCTCCCCTCGGAAGTGACAGAAAGCTCCGCGCCGGTTTTATTATCCTTTGCCGCATATCCCTTGTAATAAACGAACGGCACATCAACATATAATGTATCGGCAGGAATCGCATAAAGCGCAAGCTCGTTTTTATTCCGCGTGACGGAAAGCTCCTCTTCCTTATCAGTTACGGCGCTTTCGGACTGTTCCACAAGCTCTTCCCTGTTGTCGACCGTTACCGGGAGCCACTCCCCGCCGATAACATGATCCGTGAATGGAGCATAGTCAAAATAATCATCCGAGTAGGAATAGTATTTCTCCGTATTCCTTTCCAGGTTTGAGACTGCAGACACCAGCATCAGGGCTGTAACAATTACCAGAATGATCCGCGGAATATAAAAACGCGCTTCATTATTCTCCGAGAGTTCTCCTGCAAGCTCCGCTATGTATATGCCCTCCCCGAATGCAAGCAGGGGTCCCGTTACCACAAAAAGCCGCCAGGGAAACTGTATGAACCCCAGAAGGAACGATATTCTCTCCCAGGGGAAAAGTCCTGTCGCGCAAATTGTTATGAGAAGACCCGCTATGACGCAAAGCGTGGCAAAGCGCTGTCTTTTCTTAACCAGAAAGAAGGAAAACAGCAAAAGGAAAATGACGATCCCCATCCGGTTGTATTCGTTATCGAAAAGCTCCCACAGCTTCGCGGCTTCAAAGGCTGCATCATAAGTAAAATCACTGCTGAAGGTTCCCGTCAGGATCATTTCCAGAACGGGCAGCCAGTAAAAAGCGGTCGCTCCCAACACAAGGGCCGCTGTTGCAAAAAGCTTCAGCAGCTTCATAGGAGCCTTTATCATTCCCCGGATGTCGGCAAGCCCCGCAAGCACACAAAGCCCAACGCAGATCACCGTGGTTATCGTGTGGCAGAGCAGTACTCCTGCCATGCCGGCGAATAAGAACCAGGGATGTTTATATTCTTCGAAAATAAGGTCGTACAAGCCTGCTATCACAAAGGGCACGAAGATCACCGCGGTAAACTCTCCCACGGCGCTCCTTGTGTAGATATCATCGATATGGTACTGATAAAGCGTGAAGATGACAGCCGTCACTATGGCGGCGTAGTTATTCTTTGAGATATGCCTTGCGCAGTAAAAGCTTGAGGCGAAGCCGGCGATGATGCAAAACGCGATGAAGAGGTGATAGGAAAGATTAATCCCCACCCCGAAGACCCTTAGCAGCGCCGGGAAATACAGGAGAAAGTCAGGGTAGAACAGCGATGAAGCATACCCCATCCCCCCGAAAAACAGCATGTTAATGCGCAGAAACGGTCTTCCGCTGAGGATCGCTTCCTTCAGCGATTCTATTCTCAGCAGATGATATACGATGTCGTGGCCGCCTATGCAGTTTACGGTGAATAGGGGCAGACACGCCGCAAAGAGCACTATGGCGGTTATCGCCACATAAAACCGTTTGTTATCCGTATCGTTCATCTTAACCCGCTGCCACCGTAAGCCAGAGCCACAGATCAAATAATACGACCGCCACGATACCCGTAAGCAGGAGGATCATTTTCAGATTCTTGTTCATTGGTGTTCCTTTAATATATGCTGATTACTAAACCGGAAAGTAGTATAGCACAAAAGCAGGTTCCTTTACACTGTCGCTGCGCGTCCCAAAACCAGCGGAGCGTTCGCGAAATAGCCGAACCAAGGCGCAGAATGCCTGCCTGAGAGTACGTTTTCAAAAACGCAGGCGTAGCGGGCTACGCCGAAGCTTTTGGAAGCGTGCTGTCAGGTAAGCAGGCAAGCATTGATTCGGTTAGTTCACGAACGCTACGCTGACCACTGGCTGGTCGTGCCCTACCTCCCTGTTAGAGAGGTTCTCGTAAGGCCTCTCATTGGGATTTTGTTTTTTCGATAAAGAAAGAGAGTCTTAAAGGACTCTCTTTTTCATCGGAGTGACAAGATTCGAACTTGCGGCCTCTACCTCCCTAAGGTAGCGCTCTAGCCAAACTGAGCCACACCCCGAAAAATATTTCTGTTCCTACGGTAGCGCTCCAGGACGAGCCCACTCGCGCATGGCGCTCGTAAACGGGCTTCAAAAACAGCCAAAGGGCTGTTTTTGCAAACTGAGCCACACCCCGAAACCTTTGTTATTCTAATTGCTTTTATCTTCCGTGTCAAGCCCGGAATCGTGGAAATAATCCGATATCTGTTTATCCATGACCCCTGAGATATCTTTTCCTTCAAAATATACGCGGCTCCACTCGACTATCTTTTCCATTGCTTTATCTATGTGCCAGGCGGGTTTCCAGCCGAATACCGCGCGTATCAGCGAGCAGTCAAGCTTAAGGAAATTTGCCTCATGAGGCCCGCCGTCACTTTCGCATTTCCATGAAGCCCTGACATCAGGAACACCGTTTTTATTCCACTTGTCGCAAAAAAGGTCAACCAGATCTCCCGTCGTCAGACAGTCAGCGTCCTCCGGTCCCACGTTATAGCTTCCGGCAAGATCAGGGTTTTCATACTGTCTCTTTGCGATCATAAGATAAGCGCATACCGGCTCCAGCACATGCTGATAGGGTCTTGTGGACGAGGGATTTCTGACTACGATCTCCTTCCCGTCTCTTACGGCTCTTATGCAGTCCGGAATGATACGGTCATTCGCAAAGTCTCCTCCGCCGATCACGTTACCGGCGCGGCAGGTTGTTATCGCTACATCTTTTCCATCAAAAAAAGAATTCTTATAGGAGCTTGTCACAAGCTCGGAGCAGGATTTTGAGTTCGAATAAGGATCAAAGCCGTTCAGCTCTTCATTTTCCCTGTAGCCCCAGTGCCACTCTCTGTTAAGATATACCTTGTCCGTGGTCACATTGACAAAGGATTTCACAGAAGCGCAGTGACGTATGCATTCAAGTATATTAACCGTCCCCATCACGTTGGTCTCATAAGTCAGCACCGGATCTTTGTAAGATTCCCTTACTATCGGCTGAGCTGCCATGTGGATCACGATCTCGGGCTTTGCGTCTTCAAACACCTTTTTAAGGCGCTCCAGATCCCGTATGTCTCCAACCTCATGACGGATACACCCTTTTATTCCCGAAAGCTCAAAAAGAGACGGTTCCGCAGGCGCCTCAAGCGCATATCCTGTAACCTCGGCTCCTGCGTTTATTAGCACCCGGCACATCCAGGATCCTTTGAATCCCGTATGCCCCGTGACCAGAACTCTTTTCCCTTTATAAAAATCCGTTAAGATCATCCGTCCGCTCTCCTGCTGTAACCACTCTCTCCCAGATAAAATATTATAGTAAACGACAAAACTCTTTTCGTTTTGTCGTTTACTGCGCCGGATTTTGGCCGCTGAAAGCGGCATATTTCCTTGCAAAATCCGGGCGCATCCGCCGGAGGCTTTATAGTAAGCGAAATTATTTATTTCGCT
>JAFPZU010000151.1 GCA_017417105.1 Lachnospiraceae bacterium
AACAGTGACTTTGTATATCTGCTTAACCAGAATGCCAAGGATCAGCTGATTTTGGCTGACAAGCTGGGACTTTCAGCGAAGCAGCTTCAGTATGTGACAAACTCCGAATCCGGATGCGGTCTTATTCTGTTCAACGATGTGGTTATCCCGTTCGCGGACAGATATCCTACGGATACTAAGACCTTCCGTATTATGAATACCCGTCCAGAGGAGGTTGATGGAGCTACAGGTTCAGTACCAAAACAGGGAGATGATGTAAATGGCGAAGAAGCAGAATAAGACGGTAAAGGAGAATGCCGTGAAGCAGGATAGCTTCCAGACAAAGTCCGATACCGCTGAGTTTAAGAAAGAACGTGCGGGTCCTAAAGGATCCGCAAAGACTAAGGGCACAGCCGTTCATGTGCCCAAGGAAAAGCAGGTGTCAGAGGCACAGGAAATGTTCGGACAGAATGCTGACAGTAAGACCGGGTCAAAATCGGAGCAGATGAGCAGAAAAGCAAATCAGGAATTCTTCAGTAAGCATGAGCAGGAGGATGAAAGAAATACTGAGTATGCATCACAGCGAGAGGAGACAAGGGCAAGGAGAAAACACAGGCAGCATGAAAGCCGGACAAGAGTGAAAGACAGCTTTATTCAAAACGAGGCGGATTTTCATGATAAGACAGGCTTTGTTGAAGAAGCCGGCGCAGAGATCGAAGGTAATAAGAAACTCGATAAGCTTGAAAAGAAAGCCGAAAAAGCCGGAAAGAAAACGGAAAAAGCCCGTAAGAAGCTGCCTCAGCAGAAAGAGTACAAGCTTGTACGGCACTTCGATGAGACAACCGGCAAGGTTACTTATGAGCTTGAAACCAGAAGACATCCAAAGAAGCCGAAGAGAGGGAATCCTGCAACGGCAGCGACACGCCGGGCAATGATGGAGGCCCAGGGTTTTGTACATCAGAAAATCTCGGAGACGGAGAAGGATAATGCCGGTGTTGAGGGCGCTCATAAGACCGAGCAGGCAGGTGAGGCGGCAATAGATTACGCAAGGAGATTTAAGCGTGATAAGTATGCCAGACGCCAGAACAAGGTCGCAGCCCTCGAAAAGAAACAGTTTAAAGCAGAGGTAAATTTCCGTTATCAGAAGTATTTGGAGGATTATCCTGAGATCAAGAAGAAAGCATTTCAGAAAAGACTTCAGAAACAGCGGATCAAGCGTGAGTATGCCAAGGCTATAAAGAAAGGATCTGCGGAGGCAAAACAGGCAGCCGGATACGCTCAGAAGGCGGCAAAGACAACCACAAATATGGCAAGAAAGATAGCGGAGTTCGCAAGAAAGCATATCGGGGCGATAGCAACCATAGGCTTGTTCGGACTCTTTTTTATGCTTATCGCAGCCGGAATATCGAGCTGCTCTGCCATATTGAACGGCGGTCTTTCGGCAACCATGGCCGGAAGCTATCAGAGCCAGCCTGCACAGCTTGATGCATCGGATGAAGCCATGACGCAAAGGGAAATGGCATTGCAGAATACCATAGACAGCATAGAAACGGATTATCCCGATTACGATGAGTATAACTATAACCTCGAAGAGATCGGGCATAACCCTTTTACGCTGAT
>JAFPZU010000021.1 GCA_017417105.1 Lachnospiraceae bacterium
GTAAACGACAAAACTCTTTTCGTTTTGTCGTTTACTGCGCCGGATTTTGGCCGCTGAAAGCGGCATATTTCCTTGCAAAATCCGGGCGCATCCGCCGGAGGCTTTATAGTAAGCGAAATTATTTATTTCGCTTACTATAACCGCTCCCGGGTGCATCCATGCACCCTCGTCCCTGAGTTTGAAGCCCTTTCAAGTGACATGACGAAGCGGGATAGAGCGGCGCATAAAACATGCCTGCCCTGCTCCGCAAGGAACAGGTTGGGGCAATTTTGTAGAGAAATATATTATGATTCGAGGTAGCGAGTGTTATGAATAAGTATATTGAGCTTGGGGATGAGTATTTACTTCATACGTATAACCGGTTTCCGGTGGTTATTGAGAGAGGGGACGGGGTACGGCTTTTTGATGATGAGGGGAAGGAGTACCTGGACTTTGCTGCGGGGATCGCAGTTTACGGGCTCGGATATGGGAATAGGGAATTTAATGAGGCGTTAAAGAGGCAGATCGATAAGATCATGCATACCTCTAATCTTTATTATAATGAGCCCTGCTGTCTTGCATCGAAGGAGGTCTGCGACGCAGCTAAGATGGATCGGGTGTTCTTTACGAATTCCGGGGCGGAGGCCATTGAGGGAGCCGTTAAGACTGCAAGGAAGTATGCTTACCTGAAGGATGGCAGCACCGATCATAATATAATCGCTATGGAGCATTCATTCCACGGAAGAACCATGGGGGCTCTTTCGGTTACGGGAAATGCTCATTACAGAGAGGCTTTTGAGCCGGGGATCGGGAATGTAAAGTTTGCAACCTTTAATGATCTGGATTCTGTTAAGGCGCTCATAGATGATAAGACCTGCGCTGTCATCATGGAGACTGTACAGGGCGAGGGAGGGATACATCCTTCAGATGAGGAGTTTATTAAGGGAGTCAGGAAACTTTGCGATGAGAAGGGGTTGCTTCTGATCCTTGATGAGATACAGTGCGGAATGGGACGGACAGGGTATATGTTCGCCTTTGAAAAATACGGAGTGAAGCCGGATATAGTGACTATTGCGAAGGCTTTGGGCAACGGTGTGCCGGTGGGGGCATTTGCCATGAAGGAGGCTGTTGCGGAAAACTCCATGGTTCCCGGGGATCACGGGACTACCTACGGAGGCAATCCTTTTGCCTGCGCTGCGGTTCTTGAAGTTTTAAGGCAGTTTAAGGAGCGTGACATCGTATCTCATGTGAGAGAGCTTACGCCGGCTTTGGAGGCTGCTCTTGATGAGTTAAAAGATAAGCATGGCATTGTAAAGGACAGGAGGGGCGCCGGATTTATGCAGGCGCTGGAGCTGGATTGTTCGGTAACGGATGTTATTAACCGTGCAAGGGAGAACGGACTGCTGGTAATAAGCGCCGGGGCTAATATATTAAGACTTGTTCCTCCGCTTGTCATCGAAAAAGACGATATTGAAAATATGAAAATCAGGCTTGACAAAGCGCTTTCGGAATCCTAAAATCTTTTTCAAAGCTTTCGGGGCACCTGTATCGCTGATACGGTGAGGCTGTCTATGAATTTAAGATTTCTTGTTTTGATTCCTTTGTGCCTGATGTTGTGGGGCTGCAGCAGTTCGTCTTCAGAAGAGATAGAGCTTCCTGATGCAGAGTACAGTGAGGCATTTTCGGAGATTTCCGTAAGCGCTGAAGAGGTGGTGTCGGAAGAAAAGATACCGGATGTTATATGTGTTCATGTCTGCGGAGAGGTGGTTTCTCCGGGGGTTTATGAGCTTCCTTATGGCAGCAGGATCTATGAGGCTCTTGCGCTTGCAGGAGGGCTTACCGAAGAAGCCGACGGAGCGGCCATAAACCAGGCGGAGAGCTTAAGTGACGGTGTGAAGATCTACGTACCGGCTTTGGGGGAGGAGCTTACGGATACAAACCGGCAGGCTTCGGCTCAGACAGAGCAGGACGACAGGATAAATATCAACACCGCAGATACTGCGAAATTACAGGAGATAAAGGGTATCGGAGCGTCAAGAGCTGAAGATATCATAAATTACCGGGAAAGCAACGGGAGATTTAATACGATCGAGGATATTATGAAGGTGCCGGGTATTAAGCAGGGCATGTTTTTGAAGATCAGGGATCAGATAAGGGTGTGAGACATTGAAGGTACTTGTGGTAGACGATGAAAAGCTTATAGTGAAGGGACTGAAGTTTTCGCTGGAGCAGGACGGGTATCAGGTCGACTGCGCTTATGACGGCGAAGAGGCGCTTCAAATGGCAACTTCAGGAGATTACGATATGATCCTTCTGGATATAATGCTTCCGAAGCTTACGGGACTTGAAGTCTGCCAGCAGTTAAGAGAAACCTCCAATGTTCCGGTCATCATGCTTACCGCAAAGGGCGATGATATGGATAAGATCCTGGGTCTTGATTACGGGGCTGATGATTATATAACGAAGCCTTTCAACGTGCTTGAAGTTAAAGCCCGGATGAAAGCGATCTTCAGACGCTTAAAGAGTGAGAAGCCTCAGTCAAATGAAGCAGGAGACATGATAGTCTTTGGAGATCTTAAGCTTGATACCGCAAACCGGAGAGTCTATATAGAGGGCAAAGAGATCAATCTCACGGCGAAGGAATTTGATGTTTTGGAGCTTCTTGTAAATAACCCCCAGAAGGTATACAGCAGATCAGATCTTCTGGATATTATATGGGGAAAGGAATATCCGGGGGACGGAAGAACCGTGGATGTTCATGTAAGAAGGCTTCGTGAGAAGATAGAGAAATCTCCTGGAGATCCCCGCTATGTGCGGACCAAGTGGGGCGTCGGCTATTATTTCGAAGGATGAAGATTTTTTTTACCAGACTCCTGCAAAACGTCAGGCTTTACAGGAGCCTCAGATTCCGTATATTTCTTATTGTTCTGCTGATCGGCATCATACCCTCTTTTATTATGAGGATCCTCATGGTAAGGGGCTATGAGAGCCGGGCGATGAGCCAGAAGATCTCAGAGGTAACCAATCAGTCCGCCATCGTAGCGGCTCACCTTGCAAGAACCGATTACTTTTCGGATACGAGCGATCCGGTCATAAACGACGAGCTTATCCAGATGTCAAATCTTTATGACGGACGTATCCTTGTCATAAACGATGCCTATCAGATAATCAAAGATACCTACGGCAAATCCCAGGGACGTTATATAGTATCGGGAGAGGTTATCTCCTGCATGAACGGAAGCAGGAATATGTCAAGTCAGGATGAAGAAAACCGATACCTTGAGATCACGGTCCCTATCCTTGACGAAAGCACGGGAGGGGTATACGGGGCTTTGGTTGCCAGCGCATCGACAGACGGGATACATGACAATGTGGAGATAATGAACAGAAGGGCTGTTGTGGTCGAAGTGGTGATAGCTCTTGTTGTCCTGATCATAGCTTCAGCCCTGGCTTCCACATTATTACGGCCCTTTGATAAAGTAATAAAGGCAGTGGATTCCGTAAAGGAGGGCTTTGATCCGGGGGTTCGAGATATAGAGGTTCCCGATTATACCGAGACCAGGGACATAATGGAAGCGTTCCATCATCTGATGTCCAGAATGAAGGAGGTTGATGACACAAGGGACGAGTTTGTGGCCAATGTCTCCCATGAGCTGAAAACCCCTCTCGCTTCCATGAAGGTGCTGTCTGATTCCCTGATACAGGGCGGCGATGCAGTGGATGCCGGGACCTACAGGGAATTCATGCTGGATATAGCAGAGGAGGTTGACCGGGAGAATAGGATAATAAACAATCTGTTATCCCTTGTGAAACTTGATAAAAACCGCTCTCCGGAGCTTAATCTGGAGCCCAGGGATCTTTCGAAGATGCTGAGGCAGCTTGTAAAGACGCTTACTCCTCTGGCAAAGGAAGCGGAAGTGGATCTTATCTATGAGGAAAAGATCCCGGTGGAGGCTGAGATCGATGAGACCAAGCTTTCCCTTGCCATAATGAACCTTATGGAAAATGCCATTAAGTATAATAAAAAAGGGGGCTGGGTAAGGGTTACTCTGGATGCGGACATGCAGTTTGCGGTGATCAACGTGTCGGATTCGGGTATGGGAATACCTGAAGAGTCCATAAACCGCATTTATGACAGATTCTACAGGGTGGACAAATCCCACTCCAGGGAGATAGGAGGCACGGGACTTGGTCTTGCCATAACCAGGAACGCGATCCTTTTACACCGAGGGGCGATAAAGGCCAGCAGTATAGTAGGAGAGGGGACTACCTTTACGGTGAAGATACCCCTGAGGATGGATATATGAGATCCCTAAGAAGGTTTTTTAGTATAATAGCGGCTGCTTTTGCAGCGTTGATAATGAGCTCCTGCGGACATGGTGAAGGGGACAGGACAGATGTATACAAGATATTCTTCCCGGAGGAAGGCTATGCTTCGATAATCAGCGAGGAAAGGACGATTCTGCCTGAAAATTCCTCCGACATGGTTTCTGCACTTCTTAACGAGCTTGAAAAAGAACCTTCGGATGACAAGGGAATACCGTCAATAACGAGCGATATAAAACCGTCAAGGGTTGATTTTAAGGAAAACGGGGTGCAGATTGATTTTCCTGAGGCTTATCTTGATATGGATCGCACCAGGGAGATACTGGTCAGGGCGTCGGTAGTTGAGACTCTTACGCAGTACGATAAGGTGCAGAGAGTTTCCTTCCTTGTCAACGGCGAGGAGCTTAAAGACAGTGCCGGAGTGGTGATCGGGGACATGACAGCGGATTCTTTTATTAACAATACGGGAGTGGAGCTTAATTCCTACGAGAGGACCAATGTCACGCTGTACTTTACGGATATTGGCGGATCCGCTCTTAAGAGATATGATGAAGACCTTGTATATAATACCAATATGGCAATTGAGAAGTTTGCACTTGAAACGCTTATAGGGGGGCCTCAGGCTGTTAATGAGCAGGAGGCGTTTCCGACACTTTCGCCCGATACCAAGCTTTTGCAGGTTACGGTTAAAGACAGGATAGCGTATGCCAATTTTGATACCTCCGTTAAGGAGGAGCCCTACAGCGTTGATGAGGAGACGGCTCTTTATTCCATAGTCAATACACTCACCTCCCTCCCCGGGATCGATAAGGTACAGATCTCAATAGAGGGATCCACCGAGGGGGTTTTTATGGATCATATGAAGCTTGATGAACTTTATGAAAGGAATGACGATCTGATAAATTGAAAAGGCCTGCCTGTGTCACGGGCTGTCTGATACTTCTGACACTTTGGATCATCTGCTGTCTTAGGCCTCCTGAGCCTTATTCTGACGGATCCATATCGGAAAAAACGCAAAAGATCTGCGGTACAGTCTGCGACAAATATCAAAAGAATGGGAGCACTTATCTGCTCGTTAAAAATGCCGGAAGTATCTCCGGAAACAAATCCGAAAAAAAGCATAAGGTTAAGGTTAAACTAAAGGACGGGGTGCCATCCCTTAAATCGGCACCGTCCATAGGGAGCACTGTCACATTGACAGGAAAGGGAATGCTTTTTCCAAGGGCAAGAAATCCCGGAAATTTCGACCTTGCATTGTATGAAAAGATCTACGGAAACGATTATGAGATCTATGATACAGAGGTATGTAAGATTCGTGAGGGACATGGGTTCTGTATTATAGACGAAAGACTGTGTCTTTTAAGGGAGAAACTGTCGGATGTGACTGACAGTATCTATAAAGAGGAAGATGCCGGAGTTATAAAGGCGATGCTGCTTGGAGACAGGGGGAGCCTTTCGGAGGAGATAAGATCCTGTTATCAAAGAGCCGGAATGAGCCATATCTTATGCATATCGGCTCTTCATATAACCCTTCTTGGCATGGGGGTTTTGAAGCTCTTAAAGAGAACGGGGCTGAAAAGGGGAACGGTATATGCGATAAGCTTTGCTTTTATTGTCCTATACGGAAGATTTACGGGATCCGGGGTCTCAACAATAAGGGCTCTTATAACCTTCGGGCTTATGATGACAGCTGATATTGCCGGCAGAACACCCGATATACTATCTTCCATGTCGATTGCGGGAAGTGTAATAATGCTTGCCAAACCGTTGTATGTACTGGATGCGGGTTTTATATTGTCGTTTACCGCAGTAAGCGGTATAGGTATTTTGCTTCCTTCTGTTAATAAGCTGTTTCCTGTAAGGGGCGGACTTTTCGAATCGTTAGAGGCTTCCGCAGCCGTTACGGTCTTCATGCTTCCCGCAACCATGTATTTCTTTTTCAAAGTGCCGTTGTATTCAATATTAGTTAACCTTGCTGTCATACCCCTGCTGGGATTTCTGCTTGTAAGCGCGGTGTGTTCTTTGGGGCTTGGAACTTTTTCATACCCCACGGCAATGATCGCTGGAATCCCGGCAAAGCTGATACTCAGACTGTACGGTTACCTGACAGACTTAAATGACAGACTTCCTTTTTCCATGCTGACACCGGGCAGGGAGGAACTGTGGCAGGCAGGAGTTTATTACCTTTTGCTTGCAGCGGCGGTTTATTTATCGGGCAGATTATTAAGAGGAAGGCGGAGATGGTCTGTCGGAAGAATCAGGCTGCTTTTCTTTGGAATCCTGGTTTTTGCGGTGTTAATACTCTCTGTAAGAATAAGACCGCCGTTTTGCCATACTACACTGGATGTCGGGCAGGGAGACTGTCACTTCCTTGAGATCAGAGACTGCGGTACGGTGATGATCGACTGCGGGAGCAGTGATGTAAAGAATGTGGCAAGGTACCGGGTGACGCCTTATGTTCTTTCGAGAGGGTATGACAGGATCGATCATTTATTCATATCACATAGTGATATGGACCATATATCCGGAGTTATCGAGATATTGGAAGACGGGGAGAATACAGGGCTTTCGATAGGGAGTCTTATATTACCGGATATAGAGGAAAGAGATGAAAACTATGAAAAGCTTATTAATATTGCAAAAAGTCGGGGAATAAAGATCATGAAGATCCGTGAGGGGGACAGGTTCAGTATAGGAAAGGCCGATTTTCACTGCCTGAACCCGGTAAAGGACAGGAAATACAGTGATATCAATGCAGCCTCTGTCTGCCTTTTTATGAGCATAAGAGGCAGTCACTTTTCAGCGCTTTATACAGGAGATGTACAGGAGGAGGGGGAAGAGGAGCTTATAAAAGGCATGAAGCGGCTTATAGAGAACGGAAGTTTTTCGGGGAAGCTTTCACTCTTAAAATGCGCGCATCACGGATCAAAAAACTCAACGCCGGAAGAGCTTGTCTCCATTCTTTCACCGGGCATATGTTTTATATCCGCAGGTGTAGGGAACAGATACGGTCATCCACACAGAGAGCTTCTGGACCGACTTACGGAGGCGGGATGCCGGAGCCTTATCACATCCGAAAGAGGGGCGCTGAGAATGGATGTAATGAAAGAAAAAGTAAGAATAAACTGCTATTTGGATTAAGAGGAGGATACGATGAAAAAATACAGGTGCAGAATGTTTACGGTGCTTATTGTTCTGGGGCTTACCTGGGGGAGCATTTCTTACGCAGGTGAGGCAGTGCCTTATGACAGGGAGTCTCAGACCATATCGGAAAACACGGTGTCTGAAGACACACTATCCCGGAATTCTGTCTCTAAGAACAAAGTGTCGGATAACACTGTATCAAATAATAATACAGTGTCCGGCAATTCAGTTTCTGAAGACACGGTTTCTGACAATACAGTGTCCGACAA
>JAFPZU010000022.1 GCA_017417105.1 Lachnospiraceae bacterium
GGAATCTCAAGAACGCAAGAAAAAAAGATCTCGAGATTCTATCGAGGATAGGCTTTGAACCCATACAGTCATCGCCTGATTGATCTATTGTGTGGGTGTCATATCGGTAATTGACTGAATGATTGTGTCTAATGATGACATATTTTTTTCGGATTTCGCCATTTGTGCGGACGATTATGGGAAGTTATAACAACTTCTGTATTCTCCGCAAGGCTTGATATTGCTGTTTTCCCGCATAATTTCGGCATTCTCCGAAAAAGGGGCTATTGTTTACCATAAACACTAAGCTCGTAAAATACCTCGCTAAGTGTTTAGGTACGCTTTCGCACTAGGCTCGAAATGACCTCGCCAAGTGCTCAATGTGTATCACGTATACTAATCGAATGTCAGTATTTCATAAAGACGGTACAACACCGAGGTCTTAAAATGGATCATAACCACCGGAGAGTGCTGCAGATGCCTGATAAAAAAACAGACCCCCACAATGACAGCCAGAAAAATGCAGGCATTCCTGAAGACACGCGCTGACGGATGGATCACGTCACAATGATATAAAATGAGCAGAAGCACAGCCACAGGGATCACAGGCCATAGGGGATGATAATAAAACGCCATGGCCATATCGCCATGAAGCGCAGCCCTCACGGCTCTCGTCAGCCCGCATGTCGGACATGGAATCCCAAGAAAAGCATCAAGAGGACACTTATAAACCCCTATTAAGGACAACATCGCGAAGAAAGCCACGAAGACAGCCGGCAGGATCAGCTGTATGATCTTTTTTCTTTTATTATCATTCATATAAAACGATGCAGCCTGCTTTACCGCAGACTGCATTCATGAGATTTATGCTCTTAAGCCTGTAATACTCTTACTTTGCCCACTGTCCGTCAATGAAGACAACTTCTTCTTCAGGACCGAAAGCGCCTGAACCGTATGCTTTGGTCAGCGCGATAACCCAGTCAATAAGTGCCCATACTCCGCAGCCACCGACTGTGATGAGCTTCAGGACTCCAAGACCTATCTGACCTCTCATAAATCTGTCCACTCCCAGCTCGCCGAGCAGACAGCAGAACACCCATACGTACATGTGCTTGTTAAATCTTTTTTCCATAACTACCTCCTAAAAAACAAACTTCCTCCCGAACCCTGTCGGATCAACTAATTCATTTTATGCCTGCTGCATATATATGTCAAATGAAATATACACAAATCAATTCAGCTTTCAGGATTAAGGCTGCCGGTTCTGTAGCCTGAAAGATCCAGCGTTACGTAGCGAAATCCCAGTTTTTTCAATTCGTTATCTATGGCTGATCTGATATCAGGAGAGGCAAGACGCAGGATATCCTCAGGGGATGTTTCTATCCTTGCAAGGTCGCCGTGCATTCTTACCCGCACCACCGATAATCCGGGATCTTTAAGGAATTCCTCGGCTTTTTCTATCATATTAAGCTTCTCTTCCGTGATCTCTTGTCCGTAGGCTATCCTGGATGCGAGACAGGCACAGGCGGGTTTATTCCAGACCGAAAGGCCGAAATGCTTTGAAAGCTGCCTTATATCTTCTTTCGAAAGTCCCGCTTTTTTTAAGGGGCTTTTGATATCAAGCTCTTTAACCGCCTTCATTCCCGGGCGATAATCCCCGTCGTCATCAATATTTGATCCCTCGGCAATGTACGCTATGCCATTCTCATTTGCCACCCTTTGTATCTCTTTCAGAAATCTCTTCTTGCAGTGATAGCATCTGTCAGTGTGATTGTACTTAAATTCTTCGACAAGCAGGGGATCCACGCCGCAGATAATATGTTTTATTCCCTGCTCCCTGCAAAATGCCTCCGCCTCCTTTATCTCCTTTGAAGGGATAGCAGGGCTTACACAGGTTACGGCTATGACCCTCTCACCAAGGGTTCTGTGAGCAATAAAAAGGAGCAGCGTGGAATCCACTCCGCCGGAAAACCCCACCGCAAGGGGTCCCATCCCCCGCAGCTCTTCCTCAAGTTTTTCCAGTTTTATCCGCTGCTCCTCAGTAATCATTTATGTAAATATTTTATGTAATTCTTTTATGTAAATTTGTTATGCAATGTTCCTGTACTTATTTTCTATGCAAACCGCGTCGCGCAGTTCGCCTTATGTAAACCTTTTTTTAAACCGCCGCAAACCCTTTTTGCAGATCCGCGATTATGTCGTCGATATGTTCCGTCCCGATTGAAAGCCTTATGGTATTTCTTCCTATGCCCTGATCCTTAAGCTCCTCATCCGAAAGCTGTGAATGGGTCGTGGATGCAGGATGGATCACAAGGCTCTTCACATCCGCCACATTGGCAAGCAGCGAGAAGATCTCAAGGTTATCTATGAATCTCCAGGCTTCGTCCTGACCTCCCTTTATATCAAAGGTGAAGATCGAACCGCCGCCGTTGGGGAAGTATCTGTTATAGAGCTCGTGATCAGGGTGCTCCGGAAGTGAAGGATGATTCACCTTCGAAACCTTCGGGTGTTTGCTGAGAAACTCCACAACCTTCTTTGTATTCTCTGCATGACGCTCAAGACGAAGCGATAACGTCTCAACTCCCTGAAGAAGAAGGAAAGCGTTAAAGGGTGATATGCAGGCTCCCGTATCCCTTAAGAGTATGGCTCTGATATATGTCACAAAGGCCGCAGGACCAACCGCATCATAGAAAGAAACTCCATGATAGCTGGGATTGGGATTCGCAATATTGGGGTATCTTCCGCTCGTTTTCCAGTCAAACTTCCCCGATTCCACGATCACACCGCCAAGGGTAGTCCCGTGTCCTCCGATAAACTTTGTGGCTGAATGCACCACGATATCCGCCCCGTGCTCTATAGGCCTTATAAGGAAAGGAGTTCCGAAAGTATTGTCTATCACTACCGGCAGTCCATGTCTGTGGGCGATCCCGGCTATCGCATCAATATCCGGGATGTCACTGTTAGGATTGCCCAGCGTCTCAAGAAAGACCGCCTTGGTATTGCTCTGTATCGCCCCCTCAACCTCCTTAAGATCATGGGCATTCACGAAGGTGGTATCTATGCCGTATAAAGGAAGTGTATGGGCAAGCGCATTATAGGTTCCCCCGTAAATAGTCTTCTGGGCGACTATATGCTCTCCCTTTGAGGCCAGCGCCTGGATCGTATATGTTATGGCTGCGGCTCCGGATGCAACCACAAGCGCAGCGCTGCCTCCCTCGAGCGCCGCAAGTCTTTTTTCCAAAACCTCCTGGGTGGAGTTTGTGAGCCTGCCGTATATATTCCCCGCATCAGCAAGACCAAATCTGTCCGCAGCATGTTTGCTGTTTTTGAACACATACGAAGTCGTCTGATAAATAGGAACCGCCCTGGCGTCTGTTGCCGGATCCGGCTGCTCCTGTCCTACATGCAGCTGCAGGGTTTCAAATCTGTAATCTCCCATAACGTTGTCCTCCTCGTTAAAAATTCAATATTACCAAATAGATAACCCGTCAAAAAGGTTATACGGATTATATATCCTTTATTCCTAGTATGTCAATAGGTTTTCAGGTATTTTATTTAATTCTTTTTGCAACTACGATAAGACGCCCGTTTTTCACATGATAACTGCAGGTGGAAAGAGTCAGAAGTTCATCACCCCACGTAACCTCTACACCTGTATCATAGAGCGCCCGCTCCTTTATATTGTTTACATAATATTCGAAATCCGCCTGATCCGAAAGGTCTGTATAGTAGTAATATCTGAACCTTCCTGCATCCTCATCCTTTTCCGTTCTGTAGACATCTACGTCTCCCCAGTCCTCATAAAGATCCAGCTCCTTAAGTGTAAGGGGTTCCTCTGAAGGAGTTCCTTCTTCTTCTCTTTTTGCGTTACTCTCATCTTCTATCTCCTTATCCCTTTCCGCCCTGTCTTCTTCCGTTTCAAGCTCTTCCTCTTCTATCTGGGAATAAAAAACCGCAAAAAGCTGATATTCCCTTTCTTCATAAAGGGTATCAAAATGCAGGATACTGTGGCTTAAGCCGAAGGAGCTTTTCGCATAATCCTTAAGTGCGCCGAAGCCTGTGCCGTCTCTCATATTATGACCGTAGATCAGGGTGTTGTTGTAGTCATCCCGCCAGAGAACTGCAATGAATAAAGTCCCCTTCTCGGCATCAGACCCGTCCACTGCCCGGTGAAGAAAATAGTTCTGGCTCTTTGGTGTGTAGACAACGGGCTCATCTATCACTGTCCCGTCGATCTTAAGCCACCCCGATACATAGGGATTTATCTTAAGAAGATCCGAATACCTGGGAAGTACAGGAAGATCATCCTGCGCAGGTTCGTCATTTGACGTTATTTCATCTGTTTCTGCCGTATCTGAAGTTTCTGATCCTTTTGCCGTATCATCAGGAGATTCCGCGGTCTGACCATAAGGCTCCTCCCCTCGCTTGCTGTCATCTTCAGCTTTACGGTCACCGTCTTTTCTTTCAGTTTTTTCTTTGTCCGATGCGCCGTTTTCGTTATCGTAAGGTGCGGCAGAAGCTGCCTTCTTCGCAAAAAGTCTCTCGCTCCTTACGGAAGCTCTTTCAGGCAAAAAGAGCCCTGCTGTGATCAGGGCTCCTAGTATCAGAAATGAAATGCATGCAATTATGACGGGAAGCTTCTGCTTCATCAGATTCCGTATTTTTCAAGCGCTCCGAAGTTACAGAGCTGAACACAGAGTCCGCAGCCGTTGCAGAGCGTATCGTCTATTTCAATGGTGCCGTCTTCCCTCCGCTTTACCGCAGGACATCCGGGTTTCAGACACATGCCGCACTTTTTGCATTTTTCGGTAATGGGACGTACCTTATAGGGGAACTTCTGTCCCTTAAGCAACGCGCAGGGAGCGCATACTATGATGACAGAAAGCTCATCCCTGGCGGTTTCTTCTTTCACAACCCTTTCAAGTTCCTTCGTATCGAAGGCGTCGACCTCCACTATATGCTTTATATTCATTGCCTCGCATATCCTGTAGATTGATATGGCAGGTACCTCGGTACCGTCCAGGGTCTTTCCCGTGGCTGCATGATCCTGATGCCCCGTCATCCCGGTTGTTGAATTGTCCAGTATCATGACTGTAGCCGTGGAACGGTTATAAGCAAGATCCTCCAAAGAATTGATCCCCGTATGCATGAAGGTGGAATCACCTATTACTGCTACCCAGTTCTTTATATATTCACTGCCTTTTGCCTTTTCCATGCCATGGATCATGGATATGGACGCACCCATACAGACGGTCGTATCCACAACCCCAAGAGGTGCCACCGCTCCCAGGGTATAGCAGCCTATATCTCCCGCCGCATGGATGCCAAGCTTCTTTAACACGTAATAAGTGCTCCTGTGAGGACAGCCGGGACAGAGTATCGGAGGTCTTGCAGGAACCTCTGCAGGCTGCAGAGAGGGCGTCTCACCCTTAAGCTTCTCTCTCAGCATATTTGCCGAATACTCACCCTGAAGTGTAAAGAGGTTCTTTCCCTCGCAGGCTATGCCAAGGCTCTTTACATAATCCTCCACAAAAGGCTCCAGCTCTTCGAAGATTATGAGTCTTTCAACCTTTGAAGCAAAATCCCGTATAAGCTTTTCCGGAAGCGGATATACAAGACCAAGCTTTAATACACTTGCCTCGGGGAACACTTCCTTTACGTACTGATATGCGATGCCGCCGGCGATGAAGCCGATTTTATTATCTCCTTCTTCGATGCGGTTTATTGGCATCGTGGCAGCATCCTCCGCCATCTTCTTCTCACGCTCTTCCACATATAAATGCCTGCCCTTGGCCATGCCGGGCATCATGACGTTCTTCATTACATTGCGCTCATAGGGCTTATCCTCCGGCGCTGTCCGCTCCTCTAAGGTAACGGTTCCCTGTGAATGCCCAAGTCTTGTGGTCGTCCTTATTATCACGGGAGTGTCGTACTTTTCAGACAGTTCAAAGGCAAGCTTTGTAAAATCGTGGGCTTCCTGTGAGTCCGAAGGCTCCAGCACCGGCACATGGGCAGAGCGTCCTATGAGCCTTGTATCCTGTTCGTTCTGTGAGGAATAAAGTCCCGGATCGTCGGCTACAACAAAGACCAGGCCGCCGTTTGCCCCTATATAGGACACCGAATAGAGCGGATCGCTGGCAACGTTAAGTCCCACGTGCTTCATGGATACCATGGCTCTCACACCTGCCATTGAAGCGCCGATCGCTACCTCGGCCGCAACCTTCTCATTAGGTGACCACTCCGCATAAACCTCGGGATATTTCACGATATTCTCTGATATCTCGGTACTTGGGGTACCGGGATAGGCCGCCGAAACCTTGACTCCTGCCTCCCAGGCTCCCCTTACTATAGCTGCATTTCCAAGCATTATCTCTTTCTTTGACATTTTCTTCTCCTGAGGAACACTAATGGGACGGTTCTTTTTGTGTTCCGCTTTTATATGGAATACTACATGGAACACATAATAACCGTCCACTCTGTGTTCCACCGCGTTTCATTCTACCACAAGCCTGTAAATTACACCATGGATGCCGACCGTCTTTTTCTCAGATCCTTTATTACCCTTATATAGAGCAGTATGGAGACTATGCCGGCGGTAAGCCAGGCGATGGGGTCGGATCCGACGGCCAGCGCATAGCTTGATATCTTCATGGAGATCAATGCGGCAAAAAACCTCGCAAAAAACTCCACGATCCCAAGCATCATGGCCGTCATCCCGTAGCCACAGCCCTGCATCGTATTCCTGAAGATAAAGATAGTCGAAAGCGGTATATACGCTATCACACATTCGATCATATATATCCTGGCCCAGGGAAGCAGGCTGTCAAGGTCTACACCGGCTGAGAAGAACAGTGGCATTACATAGGGGAGAATAAGAACCGCAAGCACTGCGGAAACGATGGAGTACACCGTCATTATCTTCATCGCATCCTTAACTCCCTGATCTATCCTGTTAAGGTCTCCCTTGCCGAAATTCTGCCCGGAATAGCTGGTCATGGTCTGCCCTATTGCCATCATTCCCTGTGTAAGAAGATTCTGCACCTTGCTTGCTGCCGTAAAGCCCGCAACCGCCACGGATCCGTATATATTGATGGCGCTCTGCATTATCATGGTGCCGGATGCCGTGATACCGAACTGCAAGGCCATGGGAACTCCTATATACAGCTGAAGTCTCGTGTACTGTCTGTTCAGCTTCCACATATTCTTTGAGGGTCTCAGCACCGGTTCTTTTTTGATTATGTAAACCACACACAGGATCGCCGAAACTCCCTGGGAAATATTTGTAGCCCAGGCGGCTCCCGCCACTCCCATGTGAAAAACAGCAACAAAGAGGATATCCAGAACGATATTCAGAAGAGCGGAGAATACAAGCGTATAAAGCGGTACCTTACTGTTTCCCACCGCCCTTAGAAAAGCCGAGAAAAGAATATAGGATACCAAAGCCACAAGCCCCATGCATATCGCCGAGATGTAGCTGTAGGCATCTTCGTAGATATCCGCCGGAGTGTTCATGAGCTTCAGTATCGGGTGCATGAATAAAAGGCTCAGTATCGTCATGAAGACGATCACTATTGCCGACAGCAGGATCCCGTTTGCAACGCTTTCTCTTGCCTCCTCAAACTGCTTTGCCCCGTATTTCTGACTCGTAAGCACGGTAAAGCCCGTCGCCATCCCGTTTGAGATCCCGAGCACCAGAAACATGATGGTTCCCGTAGAGCCTACTGCCGCAAGGGCATTCGCCCCCACGAACTTTCCGACTATTATGGTATCCACCATATTGTAAAACTGCTGAAATACATTGCCGATGAATAAAGGCAGCATGAACTTCAGCAATATTGTAAGAGGTCTTCCTTCAGTAAGAGTGTTTTCCATACCTTATCCCCGTCCGTTCAGTTTTTAGTTCTTTTCTTTCTTACAAATGAAAATCCTGGCTTTTTCTTTTTGGTTCTGACTGACCCGTCAAGGTTCAGATCCTTTGATCTTATTCCCCTTGCGGCCGCCCTGTCATGCTCTTTAACGGGCTTATCTTCTCCGTTACCACGCCTTACTCTCTCTCTTTCAGCAAAGGCTCTCTTCCTTGTCCGCCGATCCTCAGACCGGTAGGTTATGAAATCCGCATCGCTTATATTATCCTGGTCGGATCCCATGGCTTTTTTCAGGAAAGCGGCTGCTATGTCCAATGTCGTAAGCTCCGTATCGGAAAGCCTGTTTTCTATAAGAGCCACCATATCCGTCAGGTCTTCTTTTTCGGCTATGTCCATGATCCCGTCAAGGATGCTCTGCGCCTTTGATGCCTTCACATCCCTGGCGGCAGGTATTCTTCTTGACTCTATCCTTGTGTGGCAGTATCTTTCAATGTCCCTTATCTTGTACAGCTCCCGTCCCACGACCAGGGTGAATGCCCGGCCTTTTCTCCCGGCTCTTCCCGTCCTTCCTATCCTGTGTACGTAGTACTCGATGTCCTCAGGCACATCATAATTGATAACGGCTTCCACGTCATCAACGTCAAGCCCTCTTGCTGCCACATCCGTTGCTATTAAGATCTCGGTACCGCCGTTCTTAAAGCCTGTCATTACGTGATCCCTCTGCTGCTGGGAAAGATCCCCGTGCAGGGTATCCGCAAAGTATCCCCTTCCGATAAGCTCCTCGGAAAGCTCGTCCGCCATTCTTTTGGTATTGGTGAATATAAGACTCCTCTTCGGATTGTAATAATCCAGAAGCCTTGACACCGCATCCGTTTTCATTCCTTTGGGTATCTCATAGAAATACTGTTTTACAAGGGGAATGGTGAGCTCCTTTGAAGGGATCTTTACAAAGACCGCATCGCTTTTCTGATAGTTCTTTGTGATCTCAACTATGGGTTTTGGCATTGTGGCGGAAAAGAGCGCCGTCTGATGTTCACTTGGAATGTCCTTCAGGATGGTCTCAATGTCCTCCCTGAATCCCATGTCAAGCATCTCGTCGGCCTCGTCCAGCACCATTATCTTTAAGGCATCAAGCTTTAATGTATGCCGCCTTATATGATCCATGATCCTTCCGGGGGTTCCGACAACTATCTGCGAATTTCCCTTAAGGCTCCTTATCTGCTTTGAGATATCCTGTCCGCCGTAGATAGGAAGCACTCTTATGCCGGAGTAGTATTTCGCATACTTCCTGATCTCCTCCGCCGCCTGTATGGCAAGCTCCCTCGTGGGACAGAGAATAAGCGCCTGCGGCCTTTCCTCAAAAGGATCCACGCGCTCTACTATGGGTATGCCAAACGCCGCAGTCTTTCCCGTTCCGGTCTGCGCCTGCCCGATAAGATCCTTCCCATTAAGCATTACGGGGATCGCTTCCTTCTGTATCGGTGTCATCACCTCATACCCGATCTCCGCTACCGCCCTTAAGATCCTCTCATCAAGTCCGGCATCTTCATATTTTATGTCAACTGCATTTTCTTCCATTCTTCTTCCCCTCATAAAAACCCCCGGTCACCCGGGGGATTTTCAATATGCCGACAGTGGGACTTGAACCCACACGTAGTTGCCTACAACAGATTTTGAGTCTGCCTCGTCTGCCAATTCCGACATGTCGGCTTATCACGCTATTTGTTTGTTTGCCGGTGGCGGGGCGCATGACGTCCAGTGGACGTCAGTTTTACGCCGACCGGAGCGAAGCGGAGACCTTGAACCCGCACGTAGTTGCCCACAACAGATTTTGAGTCTGCCTCGTCTGCCAATTCCGACACACCGGCTTATATTCCGCAAGCCTAAGATCTACAGATCTTTAGCCCACAGATTATTGTTTATCTTTTCGAGCTGCATCATTATCGTACTCTTCTCGCCAAGGCCTTCTGAGAACGCCGTGGCTGCGCCGGCTGCAGTGGCAAGATTCATTGCCTTCTGCATGTCGCCGTTTTTCATGTAGCCCGTGAGGAAGCCCGCTACCATTGAATCTCCGGCTCCCACCGTATTTATTACCTTGCCCTCGGGAACGCCCATGCGAATGACCTTCCCCTCCTCGGGGATCAGCATGGAGCCCTCGCCGCCCATGGAGATAAGCACGTTTCTGGCTCCCATCTCCTGAAGCTTCCTGGCGTATTTCTCTATATCCTTATCAGTCTTTATCTTTGCATCGAAGAGGTTTCCAAGCTCCGTCTTATTCGGTTTTATAAGAAACGGATGCATCTGCAGGGTATTCATGAGGAGATCTCCGTCAGCATCCACGACCACCTGCACATTCTTATCCGCAACCCTTCTGCATATCCTCTCATAGATCACATCATGCATATTAGGAGGCACGGAACCGGAAAGCACCAGGTAATCCCCTTCTGTGAGATCATCCAGTTTTTTCATGAAAGCTTTCACATCATCATTTGAAAGTCTGGGACCCGCCGCATTTATGTCTGTTTCCTCGCCGTTACGGATCTTCACGTTGACCCTGGAGATTCCCTGCCTTAAGATGATGAAATCCGTCCTTATTCCTTTGTGGGTAAGACCGTGTACTATGGCTGCTCCGGTAAATCCCGCCACAAAACCCATGGCAACAGTATCGGCGCCAAGATTGGTAAGAACGGTGGATACGTTTATTCCCTTTCCCCCGTAATAAAACTCTTCTCTTGTGCTTCTGTTCATCTGCCCGTTCGCTATGGGGTTTTCCAAATGCACCACATAGTCAAGAGCCGGATTGAATGTAACCGTATATACCATCAGCATAACCTCCGTATGAAGTTAAAGTATATCAAAAATCAGACTGTCACGCAAAACTTATCGGATCAGCCCTCCAGAACTTCAAGATCACTGACGGCTATGATAAGCTGTGGCTTGCCGTCCTCAACAACTTTTGCAGCCTTAAGCCTCATCCTGTGCGCCTCTCCCGAGAACATCAGTCTGTAATTGACCGAGAAAGTCCCCTTCTTTTCTATCGTGCCGAGAACATTTTCCTTTGTAAAGGCTTCGAAGAAGCTCTCCTGATCTTCACTTAAAATAACCCGCTTTCCGTTTCTTAATGTCTCGCCGAAAAAGTCTTTTCCTTCCTTTGCCATTCCCAGAGATTCATAGCTTTTGGTAGCATCAAACTCCCTGTAATGATCAGACTCGATATCAACCGTATAGAAACAGATAATGTCGCTTGCAAGAGCCGCAAATCTGGTATACGCGATACGCTCTTCTCTTTCCCGTTCCTCAGCTTCTTTTTGCTTCATCTGAACATCCACGTTGTTTACGCCGATTATGATATGAGACCGGTCTTCTCCTATTGCGGATATCTTCATGTTAACATACACCGGCTCACCTTCGATCAGGAGCCTGTAAGTGAATGTGAAAACTCCGTGAGTCTCTATCTCGCCCAGAACATTTTCTCTTGTAAATATCGTTATAAAGCTTTCTCTGTCCTCGTCATACATAAGCTCCATGGCATCCCGCCTGCTGGCGTTAAAAAAGTCTTCTCCTCTTCTCTCCATGAGCATGTCGGATCTTCCTGCATCCGGTCTGTATTCTATGAACTCTTCCGTCTTAAGATCCACGTAGTAAAGATAGAGATAATCAGCCGAAAGCGCCTGGGCTACCGCCGCATAGGTCAGATTTCTGTCTCCCGTTCTGTCTTCTGATATGCTAAGGATTACGACTGCAACCGCCTTTGTATTTGTTACGGGATTTTCAGTGATCCTTCTGACAACGGCATGAGCAGTCCTCCCCCCGGATATCTTCTCATCTATTATCTGTTGTCCGCCTTCCTCGCAGGTTTTAAGGATAGCCCTCATGATACCCCTTCCGGCACCCTTTTCATAACCTTCTATGGCATATTTCTTATAAATATCATCTTCCATAAAGAGGCTTATCATCGCCTCGTGGTACGGCTTATTGCAGCGGATAACGGAAAACTCCTTCTCCCCGACCTCGAGTATCGCCATCGGCATGGTATTAAAGTAGTCGCCGAAGCTTTTATCCTCATCTGCAGAGATCGATATATCATAAAGGTTCACCCGGCCTATCGTGGAGTAGTAATCAGACATTGCCGGATCTTCAAACCCGATCTGACCACCGCTTTTGTAACGGTTAAGTATTATATCCAGAGGAATCGGCTTGCAGAAATAGAATCCCTGCATCTTCGTCGCTCCAACCTCTTTAAGAAACTCCACCTGTTCCTTAGTCTCTACCCCCTCAACCACCGTTTCAAGTCCAAGCGCAAGCGCCATTCGGATGACCTCGCTTATTACGATCCGGCTTTTTTCCCCCTTATCAAACTGACGCATGAACTGCATGTCAAGCTTTATGGTATCGAAAGCTATACTTTGCAGGATCTCCGGTGAAGAATAACCGCTTCCATAGTCATCCATCCATACCTTAAAGCCCAATTCGTTAAGGTTTTCTACCTGTTTCCTGATATACTCTATATCTTCCCCCACCGAGCTTTCCGTTATCTCGATGGTTATCTTGTCCCTGCTTATCCCGGAGGCATCCACTCTGGTTCTTATCTCTTCCACGATATCACAGCTCACGAAATCCGATCTCGATATGTTCACCGAGCAGGGAACCACATACAGACCATTCTCCTCTATTATCTTCATCTTCTTAAGAACAAGATCAAGAACATACAGATCAAGCTTATAGATAAGTTTTGCATCTTCAAGAACCGGAATGAAATCACCCGGGGACAGAAATCCCATTACGGGATCGATCCATCTTGCGAGAGCCTCCTCATCACAGACCCTCCCGTTTGCCACACGGACAAGAGGCTGATAATATGCGGTGACCCAGCCCTCACGTATGGCTTTATCTATATTGTCAAGTATATAATGCCTTGCCCTGCTCTCTCTCAGCATATCTTCGCTGAAATAATTAAAGGCTGAGCTTACACTGTCCCTGTTTGTATCGCAGGCCATCTTCGCCCGGTCACAGGCTACTCCTATGCTCACATCTCCCATATCGTGGACATAGATACCCACTCTTACAGACAGGGATCTGCCCTCATTTAATTCCTTGCATTCCTTAAAAATCGTCTTCAGCGTATCCTCAAGCCCGTCCGTACTTGTGACCACCACAAAATGATCCCCGCCGAAACGGCAGCAGTTGATATTTGAAAAATGTGAAACCAGAAGATTCGACATCCCAAGTATCAGCCTGTCCCCCTCGGCAAAGCCATACCTGAGATTGTAGTTTTTCATTTCATTGAAATCAAAGTAAAGGAGCGCAGGCATACCGCCTTCTGAAATGATGCGATCCCTTTTATCCTCTGTGAGCTTGAAGAAATAATTCATCCCCGGAAGCCCGGTCATGGGATCATAATTCTTTTCGATGCCGGTGTCCGAATTAACCAGCATCCCCCTTAGAACCTGATCAAAAAGCTCCTCTTTCCCACCAGAATAAACGCCCTCGTCGGTGTACCAGATTATTGCAAGCCTGTCTCCGCCGGAGGAATATACATGCTTACCTCTGGCATGGATGATCCTGTATTCATCACCTATCAGGGAACGATATACAATATTATACTCTCCGCCCTCGGTTGCAAAACTTAAAGCCGCATCGCCAAGGCGCGCCACATCATCGGGATGATCCTTGTCGTAGATATGATTATCAAGCTGATCCCTGGCTTCCTCACGGCTTATCTCAAACAGATCGCAGAATCCGTCGGAAATAGCAATGGTCACCACCCTGTTATTCACAAGCTGGAAGATCGCATACGGTATACAGCTCTTTTCTATGATCGCAAGGCTTTTTTCATCAAAACTGTAACGTTCCAAATCTCACTCCATCAATCAAACGACATCTCAATTCTACAATGCGCCGACCCCTATGGCAACCGATGGACTTTCTTCAGTGGTGGAACAGCCTCATGCCCGTGAAGGCCATCACCATGCCGTAGGAATCCGCAGCCTCTATTACATTGTCATCCCTGACAGATCCTCCGGGCTCTGCCACATACTTCACACCGCTCTTTGCCGCCCTGTCTATATTATCTCCAAAAGGGAAGAACGCATCCGAGCCTAAAGCAACATCCCTGTTGCCTGAAAGCCACTCCCTCTTTTCTTCCGCCGTAAAGACCTCCGGCTTTTCAGTGAATATCTTCTCCCATCTGCCGTCTGACAACACATCCATGTAATCCTCTCCGATATAAAGATCCACGGAATTATCCCTGTCCGGCATCCTTATATCATCTCTGAAAGGAAGCGAAAGAACCTTCGGTGACTGTCGAAGATACCAGTTGTCGGCCTTCTGTCCGGCAAGCCTTGTGCAGTGTATCCTTGACTGCTGGCCTGCCCCGACTCCTATGGCCTGCCCGTTCTTCACATAGCAGACGGAGTTGCTCTGAGTGTATTTCAGGGTAATAAGAGCGATCATAAGGTCGTTAGCCGCACTGTCCGGAAGCTCCTTATTCTTTGTAACGATATTGCCAAGAAGGGCTCTGTCCGTCTTAAATTCATTCCTTCCCTGCTCAAAGGTCACCCCGTAAACCTGCTTCCTCTCTATCGGAGCCGGACGATAAGAAGGATCGATCTTTAGAATGCAGTAAGCTCCCTTCTTCTTCTCCTTCAGTATCTCAAGAGCCTCATCATCATAATCGGGAGCAATGATACCGTCTGACACCTCTCTCTTTATAAGCCTTGCCGTATCGACATCGCATTTACCGGATAATGAGATAAAATCACCGAAGCTTGACATCCTGTCTGCTCCCCTTGCCTTCGCATAGGCACAGGCCTGAGGAGAAAGGGATTCATTATCATCTATCCAGTAGATCTTCTTTTCAATGTCGCTTAAAGGTATGCCTATTGCTGCCCCTGCAGGAGACACGTGCTTGAAAGAGGTTGCCGCTGCCACTCCCGTGGCCTCATTAAGCTCCCTCACCAGCTGGTAGCCGTTAAGCGCATCCAGAAGGTTGATGTAACCCGGCCTTCCGTTCATAACCTCGACCGGAAGCTCGCTTCCATCCTCCATATATACCCTTGAGGGCTTCTGATTAGGGTTGCATCCGTATTTTAATTCAAGTTCTGTCATGCCATCCTCCTGCTTTGTAAATGATACACCGGTTTACTTCTTCAGCTTGTTCACTATCCTGCTCTCGTATTCGCCTGTTGCGATATTTATGTATCTTACGAAAAGAGAGACTTTATTCTCCTTATCAAGGGCAGACCAGACACTCTCCGTAAACTGGTCTATATCCCCTTCGATCTTAACGGGCGTCGGCTCGCCCTCAAAGGAAGGAAGCGGATTGCCGTCCCCCATATAAGTGTGGATGAAATGTCCCCTCCCGGCCTTTGGTGAAGTATACGCGAAGCTGTACCGGTTATCGGACTCCGGATCTCCGTTGTCGGATTTAAGTATGGACATCTGATAATCAAAGCTTCCGCCCGCAACGTGCATTATCCCGGATATCCTCGGAGTATAGTTTGGCGCGTCCGGCTCAAATCTCCGACCCCTGAGACTGTCAGTAAAGGTTCGTCCTTTTTTCATCTCATCGTAGATCGTATCCGTCTGATCACCGTTTGTGACTATGGTGATATCCTTAAGAACCCTTACCGGCGAATAAATGATAAGAGACGGATCCTCGCACTTTGAAGGATCGTGCGCTTCAGTCCTTATTCCGCTGCCGTCTTCAATAAAAATCCGGTTCCTGGAGTTTGCAGACCTGCCCATTATGAAATAGGCGGTAACCGCGTAGTTTCCGCCGTCCGAAACCCCTATCACTATCCCTCTTCCGGGATAGGAGGTTTTTGATAACTCATCCTTCAGGTTTACATAATCCATCGTTTCAAACCTCCTCCATATCCTTAAACTCATCAAAGCAGTCAAACGTTGCGAAGTAGTCCTTAAGAGTCTGAGCCCTTCTTATAAGTGAGAAACTGCCGTCCTCATGCAGCATGACCTCAGGGCTCCACAGCCTTCCGTTGTAATTATATCCCATGGCAAAGCCGTGGGCTCCTGTATCATGTATATAGATCAGATCCCCCATCTCTATCTTCGGAAGCATCCTGTCGATGGCGAATTTGTCATTATTCTCACAAAGAGACCCGGTCACGTCATACATACAGTCTGCCTCGTTATCTTCCTTACCAAGCACAGTGAGATGATGATAAGCCCCGTACATCGCAGGTCTCATGAGGTTTGCCGCGCAGGCATCAACCCCAATGTACTCCTTATAGATATGCTTTTCGTGTATTGCCCTTGTTACAAGGGAGCCGTAAGGTCCCATCATATAACGCCCCATCTCGGTAAAGATCTTCACATCCTTCATATCCGCCGGGATCAGGATCTTCTCGAATTCCTTTTTTACACCCTCCCCTATCCTGTCGATATGGTTAGGCTCCTGATCCGGTCTGTAGGGTATCCCCACTCCGCCGGAGAGGTTAATAAAGGCAATGTGTATTTCACATTTTTCCTTAAGCGATACCGCCAGTTTGAAAAGCTGACCTGCGAGAGTCGGATAGTATTCATCAGTAACGGTATTGCTTGCAAGAAAAGCATGTATTCCGAAATGCTTAACCCCGTGTTCCTTAAGCGTACGGCAGGCTTCCTCCATCTGCTCTTCCGTCATCCCGTATTTACTGTCCCCGGGATTATCCATTATGTCGTTTGATATTGAAAAGGTTCCTCCCGGATTATATCTTAAGCTTACGGTCTCCGGAAATTCTCCCACGTTCTCCAGGTAATAAGGGAGCATCGTTATATCATCAAAATTGATCAATGCCCCGATCTTCGCGGCATATACGTATTCCTCCGCAGGGGTATCATTTGAGGAGAACATTATGTCCTCTCCCGAAAACCCTGCTGCATAAGCCATCTTAAGCTCAGCCATGGACGAGCAGTCAAGTCCCATCCCGTAATCCTTAAAGAGCTTTAAGATGAACGGATTAGGTGTTGCCTTCACCGCAAAATACTCCTTGAAGCCCTTATTCCAGGAAAAGGCGGAATTAACGCCCTCCGCATTCCTTCTGATACCCGCTTCGTCATAAACGTGATAGGGGGTTCCGTACTTTTTTGCTATCTCCTCTGCTTTGTCTTTTGACAGAAATGGTGTTTTCATATTCTCTCCTCGATTTACTTTCCTGGCTTATTTCCTGCTTAGGAGCTGTGCAGAAATTAATTTACAATATTACGCCGGATTTCTTGTCGAGAGTGCCTGGGTAAAATTGTGCGCATAGCGGGCTATGTAAGCAATTTTACCCAGGTGCTATCGGCAAGAAAGACAAGTAATATGTAAA
>JAFPZU010000023.1 GCA_017417105.1 Lachnospiraceae bacterium
CGGATACTCCGGATAGTATTCCCCGGCCGGGTAGACATCACGGTAGGTTGCCCTGCTGTTTCCTCTTGCGTTATAGAGGGCTTTTAAGGCGCCTATGTCAGTATTTCTGTCGGACGATATAGTTTCTGTCAGGGAGAATACTTCCTGATTTTTATACATCGGCCATACCGGTACATAGAAGCTGCTCTCCACCGGTTTTTTAAGTCCCTGCGCTATATCATCAGCAAAGTAGTCGTTGTAGCTCTTGTTGTAGTCGGTGTCGCTGCCCTTTATATAACCCATCTTATTAACATAGTCCTGGGTAACAAAGTCTACACCCTCAAAGGTTACGGTCATGATCCCCTTGTGATCCTCGTCATAGGTGATCCTGCCAAGTCCTGCCAGCTCATCAAGGAGCTGGTCTCTGGCATCCCTCAAGTCATTGGCTCTCTCGATGCCGCCGGTCTCTATGGCTATGATCTTCTTATTTAAGGTAAGGATCTTTTCTCCGTAATCATTTATTTTGTCAATGGTGTCCGTTATCTGGGAATTAATGTTATCCTGGAATCCCGCAAGGCCGTTATAGACCGCCTGGGCTCTTTCAAGAAACGAGTGAGCCTTGCTTACAAGAAGCCCCTGGTTCGTAGCATCCTCAGGCTGCTTTTTCAGCTCCTCCACCGCTCGGTTAAGCTCCGTTAAAGAATCCTGGAAAGCAACGCCCTGAAGCTCTCCGAAGAAAACCTCCATCTCGACTATGCTGTTGTAGTTTGTGGTATAGTATTCCGATCTTCCGGATTCCTGACGGTATGCCTTGTCAAGGAAGTAATCCCTGACTGCACGGACATCAGCATATGAAACACCGAGTCCCACCTGCATGGGTGATACATACGCCTCGCCTATGGTGTCATAGTGCTTGGACGCCTGTATTATCTGCTGGCGCGTATACCCCGTGGTTCCTATATTCGAAAGATTATGTGCGGTTGTGTTAAGCGCGTTCTGGTTTGTGACTAAACCCGACGCTCCGACGTACAGACCTGCAAATAGCGACATATTCTTTTCCTCGCAAAACCTTTGAATCTGATCTTCGGTTACTGTTTTGCGTCAAAGCCGCCTGTCGGTCCTCCCAGAGCTGATCCCGCTATGTCCGCAGACCTGTTGTAATTACCGGTCTCGGGCGCGGATCTTTGAGATTTGATAAGATTGAGGTTAAATTCAACTATATCCAGGGACTGCTTGATGAGCTCCCGGTTCTGGTCATTGACCATCCTGAGTTCTCCTACAGTGGCCTTGAGCCGGTCGTGAAGAGATACAAGTGCGTCTCTCTCCGTCGGCCTTTTTTCCAGCATCTCGATAAGATGCGAAAGCTTCAAAGTCGCAACATCCCTGTTCATGACTTCAGCGATGTCCTTCATTGCCTCCGCCCTCCTTGAATCGAGGGCGATGAGCCTGTCCACCACTGACTGTTCCTCATCCGTGATCGTTTGAAGTTTTTCTACGTCTCCCTTAACTATGACGGGAGTTTTTTTCCTCGACAGATCCAGTAATGTGACGTATTCACTTTCTTCTTTTGTAAGTGTGTCGATAAGCACTTCTACAAGGCTTGCCACGTCACATCACTCCGATCGTATCATACAAGGCCGGCTGCCTCGTTATATTTTGCAAGCAGTTTATCCGCAAAGCTCTCGCCCGAAACATTATAGGTGCCGGACTGAATCTGCTTCTTAAGTTCCGCAACCTTGTTCTCTCTCATATCCGGAGCTGCCTTAACTGCTGCCTTTGCCGTCTGGATGTCCTTTCCTATGCTGGAGATCTCCACAGCGTCACGCCCGCTTGAAACCCTGCTTGTGTTTGAAGTCTTCCTGGGCTTTCCTACGCCGTATACCTGCTGTATCTGTGATATTGCATCTATACGCATTGAAGTTCTCCTCCTTTCTGTGATTTTTCTGCAAATCCTTTTGCCTACACTATATTTATCGGCAAAGAAGCAAAATATATTACCCCGGATACAAAATATATTATTGTATTTATTTAAATACAATCGCTGGTGCCGGTTATGCTGCAAATCCGCGTACCGGCAGTGATCCGAATTGTAACGCAGCTATTTCAGTTAAAGTAGCCCTTATAGCTTACCTTATGCTCCGATCCGGGGAATAAAAACGCATGCAGATCTATGAAATAATCGTCCGTCATGCTGGCGATATAATCCGTTACCATGTCGTCAGGGGTATTCTCACTGTAATCTTTATGGGAAACATGAACGTATTTTGTAATCTGATCGATGTAGTTAAGATGATGTCTTACGAAAACGGAATCAGGATCCATCTTCTCCGCCTGTTTTATAAGCTCTTCATAGAGCTCGCAGAACATGGGCTCGATATCCTTCTTAAAGGCCGCCTCAGTCTTCTCGTTTCCGTAGATGTGGGAATAATTCTCTTTCTTCGCGCCCGAAAACTCGGCAAAATAATCCTCATCCATCTTAAGATAAGGCTTCCCGTAGGAATTCTCCACGATGTTTACTATCATATTGTTTATGATCTCGGCATTCGTTACCCCTATCTTTTTCTGGGAATAAACCGGGGCCTCTTCAAAAATTCCAAGCTTTTCCGCATCCTGCCTGTCCTTTCCTATATAGGCAATGATGTCGGATATCCTTACGACACAACCCTCCAGAGTACAGGGAACCAGATGCCCTATGGCCTCCCTGCTTGTGTAGCATCCCTCCTTCAGACGGTCAAACTCCGCAAACTCCCTCCTGTCGGTACTGGGTCTGTATTCCTTCATCTCCATCTCGCCGTTATGGCAGATGATCCCGTCCAGTGTCTGAAGTGAAAGGTTCAGGCAGCAGATATCATCAAGTACCCTTACGGAGTGAACATTGTGATTGAAATATCTGCCGGTCCTTTCATGATACAGGGCTGACAAGGCTCTCTCCCCCGCATGTCCGAAGGGGGTATGACCTATATCATGCCCTAAAGCTATGGCTTCAATAAGGTCTGTATTAAGCCCCAGAAGCCGCCCTATATTCCTTGCTATCCTTGAAACATACTGGACATGAAGCGCCCGTCTTGATATGTCATCGTTTCTTACAAGGGAAAAAACCTGAGTCTTGTCCGAATACCTGTTGTAATAAGGGACGTTCATTATCTTCTCCGCGTCCCTCACAAAGGCAGGCCGGTGCAGGTTTGCCCTGTCATGGTTCATATCCCGCCTTATGATATCCGTATCCTTGCAGGCATAAGGGTTTTCCTTATGCTCAAGTCTGTCCTGCTCTATCCTCTTTGCCGTTTCATCCGAAAGGTTGATGTAATGTGTAACTCTCATGCCTGCTATTGTATCATCTTCTTCGTCTGTAACAAAGTGCGGCAAGAGATGCTGCGATTATTGTAATCACCGATAATATAAGCCACGCCCAGGTATCGCTTTCAAATTCGGCAAGAGCCTTTCCGGGTATTGTTATGGTGCTTTCCTCCGTATCTGCTCCCGGCTCTCCGGGGAAGCCTCCCTGCCCCGGGCCTCCCATGCCGTTTCCGGATACGCTCATATCAGATGATCTCATCCCGCCGCCGTTAAAATCCGGCATCCCGTTTCCTGAGATATCAAAGTCAGGGGGTCCCATAAATTCTCCGGCTTCATTCCCTGAAAGCGAGAAGCGTCCTCCGCCGCGGTGACCGCCGAAGCCTCCTCCCCGACCCATTCCGCCGCCAAAGCCGGATCCTGCAGCCTCCCCGCAGGAAGTGGATATCTCTTCCAATTCGATCTCTTCTTCTTTGTCTCCTATCACCAGTGTATATGTTTCGCCCACCTTCATCTCAGGGCAGCTCATATTCATTGCAGTAAAGGTCTGGGGCACTTCGTAGGTGAGCAGGACATTTCCTCCGGCGTCCTTAAGCGCCACCGTCGTTCCTGATAGTACCTCTTCACTGCTGATATACAATATAGAAGCCTGTGTCGAGCTTTCATCAAACTGCTCCGTCATGGAGGAATTGCCGCAGGCTATTACAGTACCGCCGCTTATTTCCGCCACCCCACCCGACTCATTGGCGTAATCCAAAGCGCAGTTATTTCCGTTATTTACAAGGCTCACGCGCACAGTTCCGCCGGATATTATTATGTCGCCGTTTGAATCTATTCCGTCCGCATCCTGTCCTGTCTCATTAATTATCGTAAGGCTTCCGCCGCTTATATGAACCCAGGTCTCCTCGTCCTCGGAATCTTCGGCAGTCTCTGAATCTCCCGTATCTTCTTTAGCCGAAGTTTCTTCACCGCTTAGCGCCATATCAGGTCTTCCGGGAAAATCTCCCGCAAAATCTGCTGACACTGTTCCGGCTCCCTCACCGGACATGTCATCAGACCGATTTCCGTTCTGTACTCCGGACATAGTGTCAGCCGTTTCTCCCTCTGCCTGCTCCATCCCCGGCATTCCGTGACCTCCGAAGCCTCCCGGACCTCCGAAACCGAAGGCATCCGAGCCGCCATTAGCGTTTATTCCGTCGTCCTCAGGCCTTAGCAGGATATCTCCTCCCTGAAGATCTATGGTCAGAGCTTCTATGCCCTCATAGCATTTCTCCACATCAAGCTTTCCTCCTGTCATGAGGAAGAACCCGTCACAGTGCAGTCCGTCATCTTCTGCCGTGACGGTGATATCCGCATCCCCGGTTATCCTTATGCTGTCATTGGCATTTATTCCGTCCTCTGCTGCCGTGATGCTTATCTTTCCGTCTGTTACTATGAAGTCATCCTTCGCAACGATACCGTGCCTGTAGCCTGCATTTATCTCAAGGCTTCCACTGCCGTTTATCGTGATATCGTCATGGGCATGCACGGCGCCTGTCACATTATCCGCCACTGCCGCGTCGGAGTATGCCTCCCCGCAGGTTATCTTATTCTCCGACCCCTCCGCCAGGGTAATAAAAACCTTGTCGGCCTGCTCCACCTTAAGTCCCGCATCATCGGAGCAGTTTACCGTGACCCCGTCAAAAAGAAGATACACTTTTGATGAGTCATAGGCGTCCACTACGATGCTTCCATCCTCAAGGGAACCCGAGAGCACATATTTTCCCGCTGCGGAAATATAAACATCTCCGTCGTAGGAATATACGCCCTTTCCGTTAATGACCGCATCATTTCCGTTCAGAGTGATATATGTCGCTCCTTCGGTATCCCAGGATCCATTAAGATCCCTTGCCGTAAAATATTCATTTCCCGTGTAGCTCTCCGCATCCTGATCGATGATGGGTATGATCCCGAATGCCTCGCCGTTCATGAAAAGGGAGGTAAGGATCACCGCGCACACCATCACGATGACCGCGATACGGTCGAGATATCTGCTGGTAGACAAATCAGTTACCTCTTATCATCCCATGTAATCGCCGTTATAAGAAACCAGTACCGCGCTTTCAACTCCGGAAAGCTCGGAAAGCTCGTTTATGAAATCGGTATTGTCATCAGTAAGGCGTATCTCCGCATTCACCTCAACTGATCCTTTTCTCGCAGTCTTGCTCTTTACAACGCACTTCTTTGTTTTTCCTGAAAGAAATTCAAAGGCTTTCTTCTCGCTTTCAGCCCCGTCGCATCTTATCACGACTATGTAGGGCTCTGCCGCTTCCTTCCTGTTTGCGAATAAAAGGATTATTATCCCGATTATGACGCTTCCGAATACCGCCAGGGGAATAAGTCCCGCTGCCAGAACTATGCCTGCCGCTATCGCCCAGAATAAGAAGGCGATGTCAAGGGGCTCCTTGATCGCTGTCCTGAACCTTACGATGGAGAGCGCACCGACCATACCAAGGGATAAGACCACGTTGCTCGTTACCGCAAGGATTACAAAGGTCGTTATCATGGTTAATGCCACAAGGGTTACTCCGAAGCTTGAAGAGTACATCACTCCCGAATAGGTCTTCTTGTAGATAAGGAAAATAAAAAGCCCTATGGCAAAGGCCAGAATCATTGCCAATACCATATCAAAGGCACTGACGCTTGTTACGTTCTCCAGAAAGCTTGATTTGAAAATGTCGCTGAATGTCATGATCTTTTCTCCTTTTTCTCTGTAGCTGTGTGTTTATCCGTATATCCTGCACTGGGCGTATTTTGAAAATGCCCCGACTCTTCTGTCCCTAAGCTGCACCGCATCCCTTATTATATCCGGCAGATATGCATCCCACTTCACCTCCAGTATGATGGGCGCATCCCCCGCTGGAACCGTAACAAGATCGGGATTTAAGAAATCCGTATTTAGAAGTCCGGTTCTGATATCATAATCAAGGGTCACCCGGACATTTCCCGGTCCGAAGATGAAAGGCTCCCTGGTGTAGTCCACAACAGTCATGGGCTTCATGCCCTGATACTTCATCTTGCAGTAGAGTTCCTCGATAAGCCCTCTTCCGCTCCCAAGCATCCAGTCCGTATCCCCGTCCACTATCTTCTGCGCTTCTTCGGCTGTAAGATTCGCACTGTACTTGGTTCCCAAGCCGTTCTTCTTGCTCTTTTTTTCCAGATGGATGATGGATGGATCCAGGTTGTAGTATCTTATTCTGAACTTCTCCCGCATGTTGACCCCGTCGACCTTCTCACGGAGCGCCTTGTCGTTGCCGTTATCAAAATACAGGCTTCTGATCAGGTACTTCCCGTCAACCGCGTGAGGATCCGGGACTCCCACAGCGCTCATCCTTGCCCTTATCGCAAGAAGATCCGAATACGAGATCTCATGCTTCCACTCGTGCCGGTATCTCTTTTCCTTTTTTTCTTCCATAATTTTAATATACCCATTAAATAATAAGCTTCACACTATAATACTTTTATCACACCGGATAATAAAAATGCAATTACAATTCAGCGCGCCGCCAGTGCGCTGAATTGCAACGCGCACGGTCTTCGCTTCGCTACGGTCGGTGCAAAGCCGACAGCCACTGGCTGTCTTGCGACACGCAGCAAGTGCAAAACATGCCCTTTGGCATGTTTTGAATGCCGTCTATGTGCGCTATGCGCACATGGCATCGTCGTGGCTCGGC
>JAFPZU010000152.1 GCA_017417105.1 Lachnospiraceae bacterium
AAACGACAAAACTCTTTTCGTTTTGTCGTTTACTGCGCCGGATTTTGGCCGCTGAAAGCGGCATATTTCCTTGCAAAATCCGGGCGCATCCGCCGGAGGCTTTATAGTAAGCGAAATTATTTATTTCGCTTACTATAATTACAGCTTATAAGCTCTTCCGCCCCTGGGGTAGCACCCAGGAGTCCGAACTTATTAGAATAAACGATGCATTCCACCCTCATGCTCCCTGCGCGCTTTCCAAGATAAAAAACGATCCTTTCCATTATATAGGAAAGACACACTTTCTCTATCCCCTTATCGATCATATGCTGATATGCCTCCTCAGTCGTAAGGCTGTCAAGTATACGGAGCACGGTATCCCTGTCTGCGCCGCATCTTACGGCTGAAGCTGCCATAAGCTCCATCCGGCAGTCACTCTCTTTGGAATGAGTATTCATTATTCCCCCGGAAAGCTTTATCAGCTTCCCCACATGTCCTGTAAGAAGCAGGCTCTCAAACCCCATGGAACACGCCATATCTATAGTCTCGCCTATATAATTGGAGCATTTTACAGCTTTGTTAAGATCATAGCCGTAACGCTCTTTCATAAAATCCAGACCGTAGTTTCCGGGAGACACTATAGCCCGCTTCTCCCCTAATGCAAGAAGCTGGTTAAGTTCAACCTTTATTGTATCTAATATTGCCTTCGTACTCATAGGCTCCACTATCCCCGTAGTACCTATTATAGATATTCCCCCTTCTATCCCAAGTCGCGGGTTAAAGGTTTTTTGGGCGATCCTTTCTCCTTCGGGAGCAGATATTATTACTTTTATATTACCACGATATTCGTATTCCTCAGTAATATTTCTTATCTCCCGCTCTATCATCTGTCTGGGAACCGTATTGATCGCAGCCTCTCCCACCTTTCTGTCAAGCCCCGGACGGGTCACTTTCCCTATGCCCGCCCCTCCTTCTATGACAATATGTCCGGTCCCTTCAGACAGTCCGAACCCGCTTTGTCCGAGATGTGAGTCACCCCCACTTTTAATAACTTTGGCATAAATAAGCATATTACCGGTTATATCCGGATCATCTCCCGAATATTTTCTCGCGGCGCAGCTGACAAAAGGACTATGATCACCTGGATCATATCCTTTTTTTATATCCTCTACTGCGGTGGTGTATTCCACTCCCGCAGGAGTCATTATCGTAACCTTTTCTATCGTCCTGTTTTCAAAAAGCATCAGCGCCGAAGCCCTTGCAGCCGCCGCCGCGCAGCTTCCGGTCGTAAATCCGTTCTTCATTATCTGTCCTCTGCTTCCCAATAGTTTAAGGAAGCTTTTCCTTCGAAGCTGTTCAGAAGCCAAGGGGATATAAGCAATTACTTTTCCCTCATGGAATATAGAACCGCGTTCACTATTGCTGCGGCCACATTGCTGCCGCCCTTCCTTCCTGTATTTATTATACAGGGGATACCGGTTTTTAATATAAGCTCCTTGGCCTGCACCACATTAACGAACCCCACCGGCACCCCTACGATAAATGCCGGTTCATACTCTCCCCTGTCATAATATTCCCTGAGAGTTATAAGTGCCGTCGGCGCATTCCCTATTACAAAGATCACAGGCTTTTCGATTTTCATGGCATGCCTTATGGATACACTGGCTCTCGTAGTTTTCAGCCTTGCAGCCTCTTTTGCCGTCTCAGGATCTGCCATAAAACATCTCGCCTCACAGCCGTACCGCAAGAGCTCCTTCTTATTTATTCCGGCAAGCGCCATATTCGTATCGGTGACTATGACCGCCCCATCTGATATGAGTCCCGCCATTTCATCCACGGCGCCCTTTGAAAAATGCATGGTATTAATATAATCAAAATCAGCAGTGGTATGGATACACCTTTTAACTACATTAAGCTCCCTCTCATCAAAGGAGGATATATCCACACCGCTATTTTCAAGCTCTTCCGTTATGATCTCAAAGCTCCTGCGCTCGATCTCTTCAGGAGTTACATGCTCAAGCTCCATATATCACCTCTTTAAGGGAACCTATCAGTATCTCATTCTCCTCATGACTTCTGATTCCGATTCGATAGAAATCATGACCCAGTCCCAAAAAATCATCGCATTTTCTTATAAGGATCCCTTTTTCAAGCAGTCTTTCAAAAAGATCCTCATGTCTTACTGCAGTCCCTTCAGATTGGTTTTCGGACAGTCTGCCGGATGTCCTGAACAGAATAAAGACCGTATCACTCCCGTATACCTTAAACCCAAGATCTTCAAGTTCTTTCGTTAGATATTCCCGTTCTTTTTTTATATATAAGACCGATCTCTTCAGATAATCTCCCGTTTCATATATATATGCGCAGGCTTTCATCACTGATTGGGCAATTGAGGACAGATTCCACTCAGGAAGCCGGGAGATCACATTTTTAATATTTGTTTCGGTTGACATAACATAGCCCATTCTAATCCCCGGCAACGCAAAACTTTTAGTGAATGAACTGATGTAATAAATATTATCCTGAAGCTTCACGCCCTTATCAGCATTTTCCGAGAGTGACCGGAAGCTCACATCAAATAATACTGTTATATTACTGTCATAAGTCTTGCGTATCACTTTTGTCATAAGATCGGGATCCGCATTCAGTCCAACTGGATTCCAGGGATCCTGAATAAATATCATATCAATATCATCCGAAACGGCATCAAGAACCGCTTCGGTTAACATAAATCCATCTTTTTCATTAAGGTAATATCTGCGGATCTCACAATCCCCTACAGATCCCAAAGCATGCTGATAACCCGAATATCCAGGCTCTATGAGCAGCGCTTTGTGTGGCATTTCCGCCCTTATTATCCCCATAATAAGTTCAGAGGCCCCGTTTCCTGCGTATATACATTCACAGGGAACACCCTCCGCTGCCGCCACTGCCCTTCTGACTGAAGACTGCGAAAGCTCCGGATAGTTTCCAAAGTATCTCATCCCCTCCGAAACCGCCTCCTTTATAAGAGTCTCTTCAGAAAGGCTTCTTTTACAGGGATTAAGACTTACCGAAAAATCAATATCAACTTTATTATTATAAATATCACCGCCATGCATACAGCTTCCGTCCCGAACATGAGCCTTATCGCCCGTTTTATGTCAACCATATCAATCGATCGGACATCATCCCCAATAAAAGGCTTATTTACGATCACTCCTCCGTAATATGCGTCCCCACCAAGCCTTATCCCCAGCGCTCCCGCCATGACGCTTTCAGTCTGGGCAGAATTCGGGCTTTTGTGACAGTATCTGTCGCGTATCCAGATCTTAAATGCCCTCATTCCGTTGAACTCATTATTAAAAATCCAAAGAATAAAAGCCGCTGCTGTCATAAGAACCGCGCTTACCCTGGAGGGAAGCAGATTGAATACATCGTCAAGTCTTGCCGGAACCTTTCCGAACGCCTCGTATCTTTCGTTTTTGTACCCGGTCATGGAATCCATGGTGTTTACTGCCTTATAAACAAAGCCTCCGACAGGCCCAAAAAGCGCCGTATATATAAGGGGCGCTGTTACCCCGTCCGAAGTATTCTCGGCAACCGTCTCAACCGTAGCCCTTATAACCCCGGACTCGTCCAGCTTTTCGGTATCTCTTCCCACGATCATTGAAAGATCCTTCCTGGCACCTGTAAGATCTCCTGCCGCAAGTCTCTTATATACCTTCATGCTCTCATCCCTAAGGCATCTTGCCGATAGTATACAGCAGGTCATCAAAGCCTCTGCCGCAGCTCCAAAATACGGATGCAGAGAATAAGATAATATTAGTACCAAGGCAGAAATGAATGCCGTTACCCCTGTAACCCAGATAGCCATCAAGGCCCCGGCAGCTATCATGCTGCTCCTTGCTCCCTTCCTGTACAGAATGCTTTCTGCCCTGCTTATAAGATATCCTATACCCCTGATCGGGTGAGGGAACTCTTTAGGATCGCCGATAATAAGGTCAAGCAAAACCCCCGCCGTCAGCGCTGCTATATGCAATAAAAGATATTGTCTGCCCACTAAGCCCATTTAAATACTTTCAGGAGAAGCATTGCAGCTGCAAGCATATCAACCGCTAAAACCTCACTTACCACAACATAATACCCGGCCGTGTCCCCGGTAACACCCCCAAATTCTTTTAATGATCGATTTATGTAAACTAATGTATAAATTGCAAATATTCCAAGCGCGAAGGTGGCCAGCATCCAATTTATGTAAACCATATATATCGCCGCTGCCAGTCCCTGTAAAATGATCGCCGCCTTCATGTAACGCTCCCTGATCCCTGTCTCCCGTACAAGCATGCCGTCTTTTTTCGCTTTTTTTATACCCAGGGAGGTAAGCGCACAGACAGATCTCGATATCACAAAGATCCCGCAGGCAGCCATGAAGCCCTCTCCGGGAAATCCATTGCCTGAAGATTCCGACACTATGATACCTGCTCCGCAAAACGCAGCCGCCAGAATTCTAATAAGCCCTGTCACTGCAAAGGAGCCGACATGAGGATCCTTCATTATCTCAAGCTTTCTTTCCCTCGGCTGATATGACCTCAAGGCATCCTCTGTATCAAGAAATCCGTCTATATGAAAGCCACCGGTTATCACAATCGGGATCAGAACGCTAAGTACCGCTCTTACAAAAACCGGCGCCCCGGCAGCGCTAAGGAAATATTCTGCCCCAAAGACGCATATCCCCAAAATGACTCCCACAAGGGGAAGAAACATCAGAGCATGGGCCATATCTTCATCCTTAAGCCCGATCTGCGGTACCGGTATCCTGGAATAGAGCGAGAATGATGCCAGGATCCATCTGAAGATCTTCATGGATTCCCGTACCTCATATCGTAAACCCTGTCTGATAAAGAGATAAGTTCCCCGTTTACCCCGTTAAGGAGATCTATATATTTAAGCGTTTCTTTATCCATACCCCTCTCTTTTGAATATTCACTAGATACCACAATAATATCTCCGACCAATCCGGAAAGTCTTCTCACAAGATCTGTCACATAAGAAACAAACTCGAAATATCCCTCGTCTCCTTCTTTACACGATCTTTCCTTCCACTCATCCTCATGCATGATATTTGCAACAAGATTTGCAGCGCATTCAAGGAGCACGCAGCATTTTTCGGGATCTTCCATAAGGAATGCTGCCTCTTCTATATGATGCGGTATTTCAAGGGTCTTAAATCCCTTTCCACTCCTCATCATGCGATGTCTATTCTTTCTTTCAAGACTCTCCGCATCCTGAACCTGCATGGTGGCGATGTAATATCTTCTTTCATATACGCTATCAAGCGCCAGCTGTTCTGCAAACGCGCTTTTACCGCATTTTTGGCCTCCTATGACAAGGGATATCACTTACAAAACCTCTCGTACTGTCTTATCCCGGATCCTACAAACCTGGTACCGCTCCTGTACACGTTCATTACCATGTCTAAAAGCGGAAAGAGCATCACTGCGCCGCTCCCCTCTCCCAGAGCCATATCGGCGTTTATAACGCTTTTAAGCCCCAGAAGCTTCAGCACTTCCCCCGTACAGGCCTCCTTTCCGCTGTGTGAAGACAGCATATAGGCTTCGCATCCCGGTACAATAAATGAAGCAGCAAGCGCCGAGACTGCGCTTATCGCGCCGTCTATGACCACAGGGATGTGGTTAAGGGCGGCTCCTGTAAATACCCCTGCAAGACCTGCTATATCAAGTCCGCCAACTGATGACAATGCCTTAAGCGCATACTCTTTTGACACTGTTTCCCCGGTTTTCACATACAGTCCATGAAGCTTAAGGGCATCCTCTATTACCCTGATCTTTTTTACAAGCCCCTCATCGGAAAGCCCGGCTCCCCGTCCCGTTATCTTTTGAGGCTCCTCACCGGTAAACGCGCAAAAAAGCGCCGTTGAGGTCGTTGTATTGCCTATTCCCATCTCCCCCGTAGCTATTATCTTTATTCCGTTGGAAACGCAGTCATTTACGGTATCTATACCGGCAGCTATGGCCTCTATGCACTGCGTTTCCTCCATAGCCTGCTCTTTTCTTATATTGCCCGTAGAACTGGCTATCTTTTTATCTCTGACTCCACGAATCATCTCATCACTGTCAATGCCAATGTCAACAGGTATTACCTTTACACCACTCTCCCTTAACATGACACATACCGAACTCATGCCTTTTCCCATAAGGGATGCAACAGATGATGTAACCTTAAAATCTGTCTGGGTCACCCCTTCCTTTACGACACCGTTATCCGCGCACATGATGATAAGCGCCTTTGAAGAGACATCAGGATCGGAAGTCCTCTGCATTGCAGCTATCCTGCAGATCATATTCTCAAATTCCCCGAATCCGTCAAGCGGCTTGGCAAGGCTGTCAAAAACATCCTTTGTCGCCCTCATATACTTTTCATCCGGTTCATCCACACGGATTTCAAAAAGCTCATCTTTTGTCATGTTCTAACCCCATGATGCGGTAAATACTCTCCATATCAAGACTTTCACGGATCATATCGGCAAGCGCGTCATACCCGTCTCTTAAATGCTCTTCCCGGCTCTTTACCAAAGAGAGATCTATCTTCTTTCCTTTTGCTTTTGCAATAAGATCTGTAATGCCCGTCACGGCTTCCCTTGTATCAAATATTCCGTGAACATACGTACCGTATACATTCCCCCTGCAATAACCCGTGCCAGAAGATGTGAACTCATCCAGCGGCTCAAGGCACTCGCTGATCCCCGTATGTATCTCATACCCCTGTATCCTGCAGCCCTTAAGCTCTTTCAGGACGCCTGTCGGATATGTAATATTGCCTTCATAAATCTTTCTCTTCTTATCCTTTGAAAGTACAGTATTTACGGGAAGCAGCTTAAGCCCTTCTATACTTCCTCCGCCCTCCCATTCCCCGGGATCCGATATCTTTTCACCCAGGATCTGATATCCGCCGCAGATACCGAATATCACAGTTTCTGATGAGGCCATATCCCGGATCTTATCCGCCATCCCGGTTCTTAAAAGAAACTTCATGTCCTCTATAGTATTCTTGCTGCCGGGAATAACTACCATGTCCGCCCCGTCAAGCTCTTCCTTTGTCCTGACATAGCGGACTGACACCTCATCGATCTGGTCAAATACGATAAGATCTGTGTAATTTGATATATGCGGAAGCTTAAGAACCGCAATGTCAAATACCTTCCTCTCTTTTTGGGAAAATCTGTCAGAGAGCGAATCTTCATCCTCAAGCTGAAGCTCCGTATACGGCACAACGCCAATAACCGGACAACGGCCCAATCGTGAGAGCATTTCAAGGCCGTTTTCAAGAAGCTTTTTGTCTCCCCTGAACTTATTGATAACAAGACCCGTGACCCTCCTCCTTTCCTTTTCCTCCAGAAGATCAAGTGTGCCAAGAAGCTGTGCAAAAACTCCTCCCCTGTCTATATCTCCCACAAGGAGCACCGGGGCGTCGGCCATTTCCGCTATTCCCATATTGACTATGTCATTGTCTTTGAGATTTATTTCCGCAGGTGACCCTGCACCCTCTATGACTACTATGTCATACTCTTCTCTCAGGCTTTCATAGGCTTTGCTTATTACGGGCATAAGCTCCTTTTTGTATTCAAAATACTCTGAGGCCTTCATATTACGAAGTGCCTCTCCCATGACAACAACCTGGGAGCCGCAGTTATCCGTAGGCTTCAATAACACCGGGTTCATTCTCACATCGCAGGGAACATTACAGCAGGAAGCCTGCATCGCCTGAGCCCTTCCTATTTCAAGCCCATCCTTTGTTACATAGGAATTGTTGGCCATATTCTGTGATTTAAAGGGCGCCACCTTATATCCGTCCTGAGCAAAAACCCTGCAAAGGCCGGCAGCTATTACGCTTTTTCCCACATTGGACATGGTTCCCTGTATCATTATGACGCCCTTTTTGAAGTTCTTCTTTTTAATATTAATTTCAGATGTCAGACAGGGCTTTGACGATAAAAGTCCGGTATCCATATCCCCCAGTTTATAAAGCTTTCTTATGAAGCCTTCCTCAAAGACTTCCTCCACGCTTCCGATTCGCATCACCCTGCCCTCTCCTACGGCAACCACCGTATCCGAAAGCTTCATTGCGATCTCCGGCTCATGAAGAGACATTATTACTGCGATATTATTTGATTTAGCAAGCTGCTTTATCCTGGTCAGTATATCTATCTTATAACGGATATCAAGAAAGGATGTTGGCTCATCAAGCACCAGTACGTCAGGCTCCTGGCATAAAGCCCTTGCAAGGAGCACTCTCTGTCTCTGTCCATCGCTAAGCCTTACAAAAAGCCTGTTTTCCAGATCCGCCGTCTCCGTGGCTTCCATGGCTTCCCGGACTTTTTCATTATCCTCATTTGAAAGTCTTCCGAACATTCCGGTATAAGGATACCTGCCGCTTTCAATAACCTCTTTGCAGGTCATAAGCTCCGGGCGCACTTTTTCCGTCATGACCATTGAAAGCTTTTTTGCGGCCTCTTTTGCACTCATCAGATCCCTGTTATCTCCGTCAAGGAATATAAGCCCGCCCCGCTTTTTAAGTTCTCCCGTTATCGTCTTTAAGAGAGTCGATTTCCCGCTCCCATTAGGCCCTATAAGAGTTACTATCTTTCCCGGTTCCGCTTTTATGGAAATGCCTCCGATAAGATCAGTCTCATATCCGATTGTAAGATCCTCAGTATATAACCCAGCCATGGTCTAGCTCCTGTCCGTCTTTCTTCTGCCTGTCATTATCGCAATGACCACCGGCACGAGAAACACTGCCGTAACCGAGCTGATTGACACTTCAGAGGGGGCGAATAAAGACCTTGCCGCAAGGTCGCAGGCAGTCGTCACCAATGCCCCCAAAAGAAAGCAGCCCGGTATCATGATCGAGGGTCTGCTGCTTCCTGTAAGGTTCTTCATAAGATGCGGCACCGCGATCCCCACAAAGGATATGGGGCCGGCAAAGGCTGTAACCGTTGCTGCCAAAAGACCCGATATAAGGATCAGACTTATGCGCAGCAAAATAATATTAACCCCTCCGCCTGCGGCATAAGCCTCCCCAAGCCTGTATGCTCCCAGAGGCTTTATTATAAGGACAGAGCCTGCAAAACAGATAAGGGTTATTATCGTCATTATCCTTATGTCCTCCCAGCTCATTCCGGAAAGGCTCCCCATGGACCAGTTGTGAAGGTTTACTATATTGGAGTCATCCGCAAAGGTTATGACAAGATCTGTTATGGCAGAGCATATATACCCCGTCATTATCCCGCAAACCACAAGTATGCTCATGCTCCTGACCCTTACGGACATAAGAAGGACAAACCCCATTACCGCCATTGCCCCGACAAAGGCTGCGCCCACGAGGTACAGTGAGCCTGATGCCACGCCTCTTTTCAGCATGAAGATAAGCGCCAGGGCAACCATAAGCTTGGCGCCGGAGGAGATGCCCAGTACAAAGGGTCCCACTATGGGATTGTTAAAAAAGGTCTGCAGCAGATATCCGGAAAGAGCCAGTGCCCCTCCCGCAATAATCCCTGCAAACACCCTTGGAAGTCTTATGCTCATAAGAACGCTTTCCTTCAAAGGATCCCCAAGGCTTCCGTTTAAGATCGACAGAACCTCCCTACCTGTAAGCTCCACGGTTCCTGTTATTAAATTAATATAAACGCATCCCG
>JAFPZU010000153.1 GCA_017417105.1 Lachnospiraceae bacterium
AAACGACAAAACTCTTTTCGTTTTGTCGTTTACTGCGCCGGATTTTGGCCGCTGAAAGCGGCATATTTCCTTGCAAAATCCGGGCGCATCCGCCGGAGGCTTTATAGTAAGCGAAATTATTTATTTCGCTTACTATAATACTGACATCATCGGCGAGATATACTTCTTTTCCGCTTCTGACCATCAAAGGCTCTTTCCCGTCAAAATCGAGCAGAGTCTTGCGTGTTATGACCTCATCCGTCTGCTTCGACCAGAGCTTCTCCGATACAATGCTGTAGCTGAATCCCGCATTCTTGTTTTTCTTCGACGCAATCGTTGTTTCCAGTCTGCAGACCTCTTTTGACTTTTCCGAATAGAAGAAGATATTAAATACCGCTTTTTCTGTATCGCCTAGTACATTGTAAATTAAATTACTGGTACATTCACGCAGGATGATTGTTCATATACAATGAAGCCGAATGAGTCAATGCGGGCATTGACGATTGAGGCTGAAGCGGTATATGGACAATCAGACAAGCGAATGTGCCAGATAATTAATTTACTATGTACTAGAATACTCCTGGCCTCAGCATGGTTGAGCGACTTATTGTTTATGATATCAAGAGCCAACAGGATGACCTTCAGAACTGAGCTTTTTCCCGAAGCATTGATTCCTATGAATGCATTCGCCGGATTCAGGTATATATTTGAAAACAGCGGATGCCAATCCATTCTGATCCAACCTTCGGCATCAGGTTCGTGGTACTTTTGTATCGTACCACAAATGCCCTCGGAAGCACGGATTTCATTGACTTTCTGTCGGATTAATTGCTATTAGGGATACTTTTCAGCGTCGGGAAGAACCTAACGACCCTTTTGCATAAGCAGAGAGTTGAGAAAGTACAGTGTAGTCCCCGCGCTCCATACCACGACAAAGTTCACTAAAAACGACAGAGGGAAATTCACATGAAGCCCGATATAGAAGCCGATATAGCCTGAGCAGAAGCACTGCACGAGATAAAGCGGCAGCGCCATCCCGCCGAGATATCTGATAAATCCGGTAAGCCGCTTTTTATCAGCAAACCATCCGGAAAGCTCATCATTTAGTATATAACCTGCTATAAGAGCGCTGACACCCGTGCCTGTCATCCCCGTAAGTATCATGGCTCCGGAAAGCTTTGATACCTCCATGTTTTCAGCGATAATAAAAACCGCCACTGACAGGAAGAAGATAATGCATAACAGAGGCACCCTCTTTTTCTCCCCCGAAAACTCCCTCCTCTTTTCAAGGATCGTCATAACCACATATCCCGTAAGCATCGAAAAGAACCCTATCACATAGAGTCTCTCCTGCCTTCCGGCAAGCGCTGTGTATGTCCCCGCCAAAAGAATAAGAAGCAGCCCCTGCACCCTGATATCCGTAAGCTTTCCCACGATAAACAGCAGAATGTAAAAGATCAGTATTGCCGTTATGAACCAGTAAAGAGTCGGGTAGATAAAAACCGCAAAAAGCTGAGCCGGATCCGAAAAGGAATAATAACCCCTGACCCAGGTAAGCGCATAGGCAAGCGCCGTCATGGGAAGGATCCGCTTAAGTCTTTTAAGATACCAGCTGCCAAACTCCCTCCACCCGCTCCTTTTTATCGAGTAAGCCAGGGTAAAGCCGCTCACCATAAAAAAGAGGTTATTCCCCAGATCCTGTCCGAAGATCGTTATAAACTTCCACTCCCCGGGGAGAATGGTATTGCAGTGATAAAGGAATATCATGATGCAGGCAGCCGCCTTTATCACATCAACGATTACAATTTTTTTTCCTGTCAAAAATCCACGTTCCTTCTTATTACTTCAAGACACATGCGGCCGTTGTGGTAAGGACACTTCCAGGGCTCCACGGTAGGTTTTTCCCTGTAAGGCTTTCCGTCCTTATCAAGCTGGCTGAACCACTCTCCGCCCGGTCTTTTATCCACCACGTATTCTTTGATGTATTCCCACTCGGAAAGTACCGCATCCCTATATTCTTCATGGCTCCTGTCTTTCAGGTATTCATTTAAGAAACCGTTCACTGTCTCCGCCTGAACCCACCATACCCTGTCTTCATTCACTTTTCCGTCCTCACATTCCTGAGGCAGCGAGTGTCCGTCGAAAGCATTTTTAAGTATATTATCAGCAAGATCATGAATCAGCGGAGCCATTTTTTTGCTCCAAAGGTCATCTCCCAAAACCTCGAGCCCCCGGTCTATAAGCCAGGCGGTCTCAATATCATGGCCGTAGGAGATAAGGTCTATCAGCGAATTATAGTTCAGATCAAAAAACACTTCCTGCCTGTGCTTCCCCGGATTATACATCCTGTCCTTAAAGATGGACAGCATCTCCTTAAGTCTTTCCTTCATATCGGAACTGCCCGTGGCATCAAGAAGCTCGGTATATGCTTCAAACACATGAAGCAGGGTATTCATGGTCCGCTCGGCCAGTACTCCGTTTTCCGACAGCTTTTCATTTGATGCGGGAGTAAAGTCTTCGTTAAAGGCTTCAAGATAGCCTTCCTTATCCCTGCACTTTTCTTCGATAACGCGGCTGAGCCTCAGGGCTTCTTCCCTGCTCTCCTCATTTCCCGATGCCTTGTAATAAGCCGAAAGGCCATATATGGCGAATGCCTGGCAGTAGGTATGCTTCATGGTATCAAGCTTTTTCCCGTCATAAGTTACCGACCAGAACACCCCTCCGTTTTTTTCGTCAATAAAGGCCTTTTTCATGAATTCATAAGCATGATCTGCGTACAAAAGGTACTTATCATCCTTAAGGAGCAGGGCGCAGGTTGAAAAAAACCACAGGATCCTTGAATTAAGTATGCACCCTTTTTCGGCTTTCTTATCCACCTTCAGATCAAAGTCCATATATCCGCAGTAGCCGCCGTACTCATCATCTTTAAGCCCCATCCAGAACGGCAGTATCCGCTCCCTTAAATGATCTTCTATCTCTTTTCTGAACATATATTTCCACCTTTCATGGCTGATTCACTGCAAGCCGGTTTATCTGGGTTGCAATATAGCCCGCTCCGTATCCGTTATCAATATTTACTACCGCTATCCCGTTTGCGCAGGAATTTATCATTGTAAGAAGGGCTGAGATCCCGCCAAGGCTCGCTCCGTATCCAACCGATGTGGGCACCGCTATAACAGGATTTGACACAAGTCCGCCGATAACGCTTGCAAGTGCCCCCTCCATCCCGGCTATAGCTACCACGCAGTTGGCTTTCTTAAGGATATCCGCCTTTGAAAGAAGTCTGTGCAGTCCGCTGACTCCCACATCATATACCCTTTCCACCTTCTGGCCGAAATATTCCGCCGTCTGGGCAGCTTCCTCAGCTACGGGGATATCAGCGGTTCCCGCGCAGCAGACCGCGATCAAGCCGGCCTTTTTGCTCTCCGCTCTCCCCAGCTTAAGTATGCGCGAAACCGGATCATATTCAATCTCAGGTATCTTATTTCTGATAAGCTCATACTGCTCCTTTGACGCTCTGGTTCCGAAAGCCCGTCCCTCTTTTGCGATCATTCTTTCATAGATGGATAATAAGAACTCATCCTCCTTATTTTCGCAGAATATAACTTCCGGAAACCCCGTTCTCTCCTCCCTTGAGAGGTCGAGCTTTGCAAACCCAAGTTCTTCGTAATAAGAAGTCTTAAATATCTTTTCGGCTTCTTCTACGGACACCTCTCCGCTCTTAACTTTTTCAAGAACTTCCCGCGTTTTCATCCTCTGCACCCCTTGTCATATCAGGATCTGCTCATACGAACCCCATATGAATTATACGTTACAATTCAGCACATCGGCGATGCGCTAAACCACAACAATTATACATATTTCAGCGATCCTTCTGCAACTTGTACCGCATAAATTGCATTTCATCCTCATCTTCATTGAACGCCCCCGCATTCCTATTTATACTGACCTCACAGACAGCAATAACAAGGAGGTAAACATGAGACAGCTTTCAGTAAACGAACTTCGGGACAGGATCAGGGGGTGCTATACCGGTAAGAATACAGGCGGAACTTTCGGCGCCCCGTTTGAATGCTTAAGACAGGTGAATACCGTAACCTTCTATACCCAGGATCTTTCCATGGGACCTCCTGCAAACGATGATCTTGATCTTCAGCTCGTATGGCTGAACGCCGTGGAAAAATTCGGACGTACCGTTGACTCCCATATACTTGGAGAATACTGGCTCTCCTATATAATCCCAAACTGGGTTGAATACGGCATGGCCAAGGCAAATTTAAGATCCTCTCTTCTTCCTCCTTTATCCGGATACATAGACAACACCTACGGCAACAGCTGCGGAGCCTTTATAAGAAGCGAGATCTGGGCCTGCCTTGCCCCCGGACACCCTGAGATCGCAGCAGCGTATGCTTATGAAGATGCCATTGTCGACCATTGTGAAGAAGGCGCCTTTTATATTTTCAACCGGGTAGTACTGCCCCTTATGCGGCCGGCGTTTGCGGTGCAGATGATCTTCAAGTTTGTGGAGTCCTGGAATAACTACTTTATCCCGGCTCTTATCTTAAATGATAACAGCAAGAAGACCATGCCCA
>JAFPZU010000154.1 GCA_017417105.1 Lachnospiraceae bacterium
ACCATGCCCGCTATCTTTTTAAGATCAAGATCAGCATGTATCACCTCTTTGATGTAGGGAAGCGCCATTTCATAGAACTTGTCAGGATCCATCTTTTTAAGGTACTCTCCGTTCATCCAGCGAAGCTTTCCGTAATCAAAAACCGCGGGGGACTTGCTCATCCTGTGGTAATCAAACTTTTCCGCCAGCTCTTCAAGGCTCATGATCTCGGTATCATCCTCCGGAGACCAGCCTAAAAGCGCCACAAAGTTGACCACGGTTTCAGGAAGAAAGCCCTGCTCTAAAAGATCTTCAAAGGAAGAATGTCCCGACCGCTTGGAAAGCTTTTTATGCTCCTCATCGGTTATAAGAGGACAGTGTATATACTCCGGAACCTCCCAGCCGAAAGCCTCATAGAGTCTGTTATACTTCGGAGAGCTTGAAAGATACTCGTTTCCCCTTACCACATGGGTTATACCCATAAGATGATCGTCTACCACATTGGCAAAATTATAGGTCGGAAATCCGTCGCTCTTGATAAGTATCATATCATCAAGCTCGGAATTATCCACCGTGATGTCGCCGTATATATCATCATGAAAGGTGGTGCTCCCCTCTGAAGGGTTATTCTGCCTTATTACATAAGGGATTCCCGATGCCAGCTTTTCTTCCACCTCTTCTTTTGAAAGACTTAAGCAGTGCTTGTCATAGACGGAGATCTCCTTATCGGTACCATCCACCTTGGTCTTAAGCCCCGCAAGCCTCTCCGGCGTACAGAAGCAGTAATATGCCTCCCCTTTTTCAATCAGCTCCTTTGCGTATTTCATATAGATGCCGGCTTTAACCCTCTCGGACTGCACATAAGGGCCGACGCCCCCGTCCTTATCAGGTCCCTCATCATAGGACAGACCGGAAGCTTTAAGGGTTCTGTTTATGATATCAACGGCGCCTTCCATCTCACGTTCCTGATCGGTATCCTCTATCCTGAGAATAAAATCGCCTCCGGCGTGCCTCGTTATAAGATAAGCATAAAGCGCCGTTCTGAGATTACCTACATGCATTCTCCCCGTAGGAGAAGGCGCAAACCTTGTTCTGACTTTTTTTTCGCTCATTTTATGATCTCCCTTATTTCAACTTCATTCCATCAAACGGCAGGCTATAAATCTATTCCGCGATCCCCGCATATCTGTAAAGCCATGCGCGCTCTTCTGCCGTAAGATCCGGTGAAAGCGATTCGCAGACTTCTTTCTGATAATCAATATACATTTCAAGGTCTTCCCTGCTCATAAGGCTTCTGTCCATGCCCTTATCATCTATGGGAACCTCAGTGAGATTCTTAAACTTAAAAAACTCCCCGTCAGAAGTCTTCATATCCTCTTCCACAAGGAGGATATTCTCAGTCCTTACCCCGAATTTTCCTTCCCTGTATATCCCCGGTTCATCGGAAACCAGCATCCCGGGTTTTAGAGCCGCGTTTTTATTTATGGCCTTCATCCTTATGCACTGGGGACCTTCATGAACACTCAGCATATACCCGATGCCATGACCGGTACCGTGCTTGTAATCCATCCCTTTCTGCCAGAGTCTTTCCCGTGCCAGGATATCAAGATTCTGCCCGGTGCTGCCCTTTAAGAATCTTGTATTCTTAAGACGGAGCATGCCAAGCGCAACCAGAGTAAAGGCTTCCTTCTCCTCCTTAGTCAGATCTCCCATGACTACGGTTCTTGTAACATCGGTGGTGCCTCCATCATACTGTCCGCCGGAATCCACCATGAAAAGTCCCTTCTTTTCTACGACCTTCGCATTACCTAAAGATGGCTCATAATGGATCACCGCAGCGTTTTCTCCGTAAGCTGCTATAGTCGTAAAGGAAATATCATTAAAGCCGGGTATCTCTTTTCTGAAAGAAAGAAGTTTATCTGCAGCCTTCGTTTCCGTAAGCTCACCATTAAACTCTGTCAGCCATTTGATAAACCTTGTAAGCTGGAGGGAATCCTTGTGGTATATGTCTCTTATATGGGACAGCTCGGTTTTATTCTTTACAGCCTTCATCTGTTCTACAGGGCTTTCCTTAAATACTATACTGCTGTTTTTCTTAAGGAGTTTAAAGCATCTGTAATTTATGCTGTCCTTATCTATCATCACCTTACAGGCTTTATTCTCTTTTTTAAGGAATCCGCCGACCTCATCATAGGCTCTTATGATGACGTCATCACTGCTCTCTAAGCTTTCACCGTTGTTTATGAAAAGATACGCCCTGTCTTCCGTAATATAGGAATAAGCAAGTGCCACCGGTGTATGCTTTATGTCATTTGCCCTTACATTGAAAAGCCAGGCTGTCTCTTCAGGCTTTGAAATAAAGATCGCATCACATCCATCTTTCTTTAATTCCTCTCTCAAGCGGGTAAGCTTTTTTGAAGAAGATTCGCCGGTAAGAGCGTCATCAAGCGTTTTTGCCTCTGTTTCAGGAAACTCAGGTCTTATAAATATCCCATTAGACAGATCCTTTTTATAAGAGATCTTCTTTGAGGGCATTGCTTCCTTCAGGCTTTCTGCCTTTGAAACCGATACGGTACGTCCGTCAAAGCCCAAAACCGCCTCTGAAGACATATTCTTTTTTAAATACTCTTCAACGGTATCCACACCGTCTTCTCCCGCTCTCATGAGGGTGATCCCCGTATCCTTAAGCTCGCGCTCAGCCTGAATAAAATACCTCCCGTCCGTCCAGAGCAGGGCTTCAT
>JAFPZU010000155.1 GCA_017417105.1 Lachnospiraceae bacterium
GATCGCCAAGGTGTACGGAAACGGCACGCTTTCGGTGGCTGACAAGGCAGGACAGTTTTTGAGTAACGGAAGCAGTCTGTTCACGGGAATTTCAAAGGGCGGCGAATCCATTGTTAAGACGCTGAAGCTTACGGGAACAGTCGGACAAGGGGTCGCAGATATCACAACAACGGTCGTAGGTATCACAGGTATAGTGACCGGTACCGTAAAGGCTGTGGCAGGCGGCGTACAGTTAGGAAGGCAGATAAGCTCCGGACATGATGTAAAGCGTGCCAAGGAGGAGCTTGAGGAGCTTAAAAAGCGCAAGGCTCTCCAGAAGAGGATGCACAGGGAAGAGGGACCCCTCTTAAATGCGGACGAGGAAAAGCTGAAGGTATTCTTAAACCATCAGGAAAGAAATGTCAGCAGGCAGAAGAAGAGCGCCGGAGTGACGATAGCAGCCGGAGCAGCCTCCGCAGTAGCGGGCGTTTTAACGGTGACCGGAATACTTGCGCCTCTGGGACTCTTGCTTGGAGTCACGGCAAGCGTGGCGGATACCATCTATACGCTTACGCTTGACAGAAAGCACAAAAAAGAGAACCGCATGAAGGCCGTCGATGAATATCTGAGGGTCGATCAGATGGTGGAAGAGCTTAAAAATAAGCCTGAGCATGCCGGCTTAAAGGAGGATAAATTAAGAGAGCTTGCAAGAAATGAGGCAATGGCGCAGATCGGCTTTGCCACCTACAGGGAATGCTTTAAGCATATCTGCACCGGCATAGCGGAGGTGCTTTATAAAAAGGTATTTGTCGAAGCGCCCGCAGATGAAAATGAAGCAAAGATGTATAAGGATGCCATCAAGTCCATCGGTCTTAAGGTTCAGATGCCCGTAAACGGGAAGGAAGCAAAGCCCACCGTGGCAGCAATGGTGGCAAAGCTTATGGCTTGACCGTAAAGCTGGATTTTACTCCGGACTGCCGGGGAAAAAGACAGGCAGAATGTAAAGTTATTTTGTAACAGTTTCTAATATTCAATATAAGGAGATAAAGAGTATGAGTGATACCAAGAAAAACCTGTTAAATGCCTTTGTTAAGGAAATAAATAATGACGAGCAGATAAGCGATGCATCCTTATTCAGCGCAGAAGAGCTTGGGATAGAGGCATCCGTCGCAAGATGCGCCATAAACGAGTTGGGCTTTGATCTGATGACCGTGCTGGGTGAATTCTTTTTCCTTCCGTATGAGAAGGAGGAGATGCTTTACTTTTCCGCAGTCATAACCATTGCGGATGAATATGACGAAAGCGCATTAAAGGATCTTGAAACCGCTGTGTCAAGGATAAATTCCTTCCTGCCCGTAGGTGCCTTTTCAACCGGACCCGACGGAAAGACCCTCGTATACAGATATACGATACCGGTACCGGGGGATATGAAGCAGAAGGATCAGCTGTCCTTGATGCTGACAGCCTCAGACGATGCGATATCGGTTTCGGATATCTATATGGGATATCTGCTGCTTGTTATGGCGGGGGATTTAAATCCCGAGGAAATGATGGATTCGGTGCTTAACAGGACGGATGAGGAGCCAGGGGAGTAAGATAAGGACAGGTAGAGCAGACCTATGAAAATAACAATAATAACAAAAAAGAATGCCGGAAGCTTTTTGCCCCTTTTACCGGATTTTGTGACAAATGAAAGCGGGATGCTGTGCCTCGGCACTGTCGATGATGAGGGCAGGGCTGCGGCGGCACTTTCGGCAAGGGTTGATTTTGAGGTAATATATATCATATCGCTTTATGTGGTACCCGAATGCAGGAGGAAAGGCTATGCATCCGGTCTCATTGAGACTTTGATATCGTTAACAAAGGATTTAAGCTACAGGGCGGTTTCGGTGTATTTTCCGCCAAATGAAGCGGCTGCGGCATTTTTTAGAAGCCGCGGCTTTGAGATAGTAGAGGAAATGCCCGTTTACAGCGTTCCGATCGCAGAGCTTATAAGGCAGCCGAGGGTTAAAAAATATGTGCTTAACAGTAAGACAAACGGGATAAAGTATCTGTCGGAGCTTAATGAATCCGAAAAAAAGGAGCTTTCGGGCTTCTTAAGGGAAAACGGAATGCCGGGAGGCGGATTTTACGATCCCGAATGGAGCACGGCAGTCTTTACAAACGATAAGGTTGAAAGCCTTCTTCTTATGGATGTGACGGATGATTGCATCAGAATGCTCTACCTTAAGCTTGATGAAAAGGATCTTAAGGCGGTCACAAGGCACTTAAGGGCACTTGTGGATAAGGCGCTTTCGGATGAGGAGCATTCGGGAGGGCTTTCACTCCGTTTTGTACAGACCTTCTTTAACCCCATCATTGCTCTCACCGGAAACGAGAGATATATAAGACATTTGGGCAGAGGGCTGCACGGGGTAAGGCTTTTATAAAAAGGAGATGAAATGGCAAAGGAAATACAACATGAGCTTACGTTTCTGCCTGACGAATCCGTCATAAAAAGGGCGGAAAGAGTCGGCTACGGAAAGCCCGTAAGCACTTCAAATAACGACCTCTATCTTACAAATATGGCGCTGATCCATGTAAAGAAATCCATTTTCGGAAAGATAAACCTATATTATTCACCGAATGAATCGGTATCGGCATAAAGCCGCATAGTTCCTTGACATTTTAATACTGTTGCTTTCATCTGATAGATGAAAAAAAGAGCCTCTGATTTGGTATAATTTAGGTGTCCAATCTAAACGAAA
>JAFPZU010000156.1 GCA_017417105.1 Lachnospiraceae bacterium
ATGCGTGCGTGGAACAGATACTTCGAAGTCGTATGGTCCGATGATGTACAGTATTATTATGATATTTCCGGAAAGCATCAACTCTCGATAGTGGTTGGAGAGATAGATTATGACGGTACATTTATGAGGATGTTTAAGGATGAGCTCAATCCCGTGCCCGAATATCCCGAGGAACTCACATTTGAAGGTGCAAAAAAACTTAAAGAAGAGATAGAGAAAAAGAGAGAAGAAAGAGCAAAGAATAAAGATAAGGATTAAGAAGGGAAAGAAGATGAAAAAAGCAGGAAAGCTTATAGCTTCTTTTGGCAACATGGATGTCAGGAAAATCGATCCGCTTGATGTTGAGGAGTTCTTCAGATGGTGCAGGCAGGGCGGAGGAGACTACAGGGCGATCAGCAATAATACGATCATCAAAGTGAGCAGTCTGTTAAACGGGATGTACCAGTGGATGCTGAAAGCACCGAAAAGATACGAAGTCACATCAAATCCGGTAGAAGGCGCAGACGCTCTCAAAGAAGAATTTTTTGAGGGAGTATCTTTGTGGAGTATCTTTGTCTGTAGCTTAGCGAGGTATTAAACGAGCTTAGTGTTTATGGTATACTCAATACATGCTTAAGGTACTGATAGTTGATGATGAATATATAATGCGGCAGGGGCTTAAGCATATGATCGACTGGGAAGGCGAGGGGTATCTCATTGCCGGGGAGGCGACCAACGGTGATGAGGCCATAAAGCTTGTGAAGGAGCTTGTTCCCGATATTATCATATGCGATGTGGTCATGCCGGTTCTTGACGGGGTGGATTTTACGGATGCCATCCACAGTCTCTATCCCGATATCCAGATCATAATCCTTTCAGGCTATGATAATTTTGAATATGTGAAACAGACTCTTATGAACGGCGTGGTCGACTATATCTTAAAGCCCACGCTTACTCCCGATGAACTGAAAAAAGTCCTGATAAAAGCTTCAGAGAGGATACCCGGCTATAAGAGAGACGCCGGAAACGACGGGATGAGTCATGAGAAAAAACTGGCGCTTTGTCTTTTGGGACAGGAGGAGCCTGAAGGGGAGGAGTTTAAGAAGGCTCTGCCCTATGGCTGCTACAGGTTCTATGCGGTAAGCATTAGAGGCTACGGATCGGGGCTTTTGAAAAAGCTGGAAAGAAGCCTTAAGGAGCTGCAGGTTATACGGTACATAGAGGTAACGCTTCGCGAAGAGACCGCAGTTGTGCTCTTTAATTATGAGATGCACGACGGGCCTTCCTTAAACCGTATCATAGAGGATATGAACAGCGGACTCTGTGTTATAAATGAAAATCTCTTCGGGGTAATAAGCCGGAGTTTTGACGATCCGGCAGAAATACCTGCGGTTTACATAAATGATATCGTTCCCTATGTGGACAAAGGGTTTTATTACCCGGAAACCAGGCTCTTTCGGGCAGAGGACAATAAAGATGCGGATGCAGTCACACTGCCCAGGTTTGATTTTTTCAGATATAACCAGCTTCTTAATTCAAGACAGGGAAATGATGCGGTTTTGATGCTTAAGACCTATGATGAGGCGGCAAGAGATAAGCACATTGATCCCGTAAGACTTAAAAACCAGATGAAGAATCTCATCTATCTTTTTCTTGATTCCATGGGAATACCGGACGAAGAGAAGGAAAATATGAGATATGAGATATTTACTGCAATCGAGGAGGCGGTAAATGAAAAGATCTATGAAAAAGAGCTTCAGCTCATCTTTGATAAGCTGCTGTCACTTACCGGAGGGGAGCACAGCGCCTTAGATGAGCGGATAGAGAGCATATTGAAATATATTGAGGAAAACTACAGGGATGAGCTGACCCTTGAAGATCTGGCTCATAATTTCGGCTTTAATTACAACTATCTTTCCACCTGGTTTGCGCAGCATATGAAGGGCGGGTTTTCGGATCATCTGAACAGATTAAGGATACAAAAAGCCTGTGAGCTTCTTAATACGACGGATGTACCGATATCACAGGCCGGTATGGAGGTGGGATATTCCGATCACAGCTATTTCAGCAGGGTTTTCAGAAAATATACAGGCAAGACTCCTTCAGAGTGGAGACGGGCAGGGCATCTTGATAAGCAGGGCGACAGGAAAGTTTAATACGCTGTTTGGAAGGATATCCGGTCTTGTTCTTCTTGGACTTGTCCTTACCGGAGCTGCCGTGAGCCTTGTGGTTCTGTCCATGTCCCAGAGGATCTTCACCGATACCTACGGTGAGTCGCAGGAGAAGGTTTTTGTCCGTATAGAAAATGAGATGGGGGATTTTCACGAAAATCTTGTAAACATGATGAATGCCATCGACTCCAGCTGGGCTTTCCGTATCTTTCTTGACAGTGAAGAATATATGGACAATATCCAGAGGTTCTTAAATATCTATCAGATGGAAGCGGATCTCGAAGACAGTAAGACCACGGACATGGAGAGACTGAACATTCTGGTGCTGGGAAAAAACGGAAGGAATTATCTCTCCCGTACTGAAACGATATCCATGCCTGATGATTTAATCTGGGAGTCGGAACCCGTGAAACGGGCTGTCAGTGAGCCGGAGCTTGTACACTATGAGTATTCCCACGGAGCTTATACCGCAACTTCGAAAGACCGGGATGTGGTAATAATCTCAAAAGCTCTTTATTATCAGGAAACGGGAGATATCTACGCAGTTGTACTCGTAACCATGACACAGGAGGATATGAAAAACTTCTATGATTACTTTGTCACCGAGTACTCGTCCTTCTACATGGTTGATGAAAACGGCGTAGTTCTCTGTTCGGATGTGGAAGGGGATATCGGCAAGAAGCCATCCTATAGATGGTATGAGGAGGCTGAAGCTTCTGACAATGCAAGACTCATAAGCGGTGAATACACGGTGCTTAAGAGAAGCCTTACCTATCAGGGGTGCACTATCTACGGGGTCATAGATAACGGTAAGGCTCTTGCGGGACTTTACGATATGTCGCTCATCATAGCTACCTGCGCCGTGATCTCTGTTCTGGTTCTTTTGGCTGTTCTGCTTCTTACAAGACATGCAACGCTTCCCCTTGCAAGACTTTCGGATAAGATGTCGGCGGTAAGAGCCGGAGACTTCATGGAATATATGCCTGTGGAGGGATCAAACGAAGTCAGGGAGCTTGCGATCACCTACAACTACATGCTTGATGATCTGAAAAAATACATCGATGAGCTTTTGGAAACCCAGCAGGACAAAAGAGCAGCGGAGATAAAGGCTCTCCAGATGCAGATAAATCCGCATTATATATACAACACTCTGGCGAGTATCAAATGGATGGTCTATGCAAACGACAGGGAGAAGACAATAAAGATGATAGATGCCTTCATATCTCTGCTTAGAAATACCATAAGCAATGCGGACGAATTTATTACCATAGACCAGGAAGTGGAGAATCTTAAAAACTATATCCTTATCAATCAGATAAGATACGGAGAAACTGTCAGGGTGGAGTTTCATGTGCAGGATTCCTGTCTTGACTGCCTGCTGCCCAAAATGATACTTCAGCCCTTTGTGGAAAATGCGTTTTTCCACGCCTTCCCGTCAGGAAGACGGGGACAGATCGATATCTTCATGGAGGAGATAAAGGATACAGACACCCTCCGTGTAAGGATAGCGGACGACGGCATAGGAATGGAGCAGAGCGTTGCCGATATCGTGGTGGAAAGGGAGACAAAAAAGGAACATTTTTCCGGGATCGGCATACACAATGTCAAGGACAGGCTTGCGCTTTTGTACGGTGAAAGAGCGGGAGTCAATATTGAAAGCAATACGGGAAACGGAACGGTTGTAACAGTTGAACTTCCGGCGAAAAGGGCAGATAAGGGGAATTCAGGAGGCATCAGTGAATAAGATCATAAGAAAAAAAGCGTCGGTGCTGGGTTTTATAATTATGTGCTGCGTCTCATTCCTTTCCTGCGGGGAGGGTGGCGCAGATCATGATGCTTTATCTTCTGCGTCAGATAACGATGAGATAGTTATCTGGACCTGGGATTCCACTTTTAATGTAAAAGCTGCAAGGCTTGCCGCAGAAAAATACAGCAGACTGCATCCTGAAATTACAGTTCGGGTAGAGGAGATGGAGAGGGAGGAAATCCTGTACGAGACGAAAAATATGCTCTCCTCCGGACTCTATGACAGACTCCCGGATATAGTAATGATAGAAGATTATGATGCCCAGGATGTGCTTTTGACCTTCAGGGATGAGTTTGTGGATCTGACCGATAAAGTGGACAGTGATAAGTACGTGGATTATAAAAAGGAACTTTGTACCATTAACGGAAGAATGTACGGTATCCCCTTTGACAGTGGAACGGCCGCCTTTTTTTACAGGACGGATCTTCTTGAAGAAGCAGGATACTCATTTCCTGCGCTCATAGACATGACCTGGGAGGATTTTGAAAAGATGAGCAGGGATGTATATCTTCGGACAGGCAGATCAATGATAACCATGGATCCCACGGATATGTCAATAACAAGAGTCATCATGCAAAGCTGCGGGAGATGGTACGTGAAGGAAGACGGCTATACGCCGGATATCGCAGGAAATGAGGCTATTTCGGGAGCTCTTGATGTGTACCATGATCTTATTGCCACAAACGGGGCAAAGAGTGTAAACGGATGGAATGACTTCATAAGCGCTTTTCAGAACGGGGATGTGGCAGGGGTCATAACGGGCTGCTGGATCATATCAAATATCAAGGCGGTACCGGAGCAGAGCGGGAAGTGGCGCATCGCAAAGATCCCGGTTTTTGATGACATAGAAGGCTGCGTTCCGGCATCAAGTGTGGGAGGAAGCTCCTGGTATGTGCTGAAAAATTCCCATAATTCCGAGGCTGCTGCGGAATTTGCCATCAGCATGCTTTCGGAGGATGACGAGCTTACGGATAAATTCATAGAAGAGATCGGTCTTATTCCTGCAGTGAAGGATCCTTCAGTCTATAAGAATTACGATACCGTGGATCCGTTTTTCGGAGGTCAGAAGGCTACCAGATTTCTTTCGGAGCTTGCAGGAGAAATACCTGTAGTAAATTACGGAAGAAGAACCTATGAGATTGAGAATATACTGGAGGCTGAGTTCCAGTCGGACTTCGGGAAAAGCGATCATACGGAATGTTTAAGAAGAGTTGAGGAAAAGGCGAAGGCCGTATCGAGATAATTGTCTTAAAAGTGTGAAAAAATTTACACTATCTGAAAAAAGTCACAGGATTTTTTTTCGGTTCTGAAAAAAATACCAAATGAGAGAGATTAAATTCTATTTTCCCGATAACCTCCCGTGATATCCTTTTTATCGTACGAAGGAAGATCCGGTAAAGGGTTCCGGATACATATCAAAACGGAGGTATGAAATGAAAAAGAAGATAGTTTCACTTTTACTCACTGCGGTAATGACAGCTTCACTTGTAGCAGGCTGTGGCAGCAGTGCGGCACCTGCAGCAGACAGTGGTGCAGCAGCAGATTCAGGCGCAGCAGCGGCGGACGACGGTGCAGCAGCAGACACCGCAGCAGCAGATACTGCAGCAGCAGATGCAGGAAGCGGCGACGCAGCGGCAGCAGCATCAGAGGCAGGCGCAAACTCCTTAACCGTATGGGCCTGGGATGCAAACTTCAATATCCCTGCTCTTAAGGCAGCAGAGGCTGATTACAAGGCAAACGTAGATCCCGACTTTACTCTTAATATCGTAGAGCAGTCACAGTCATCTGACGTAGAGAATGCGATCACGCTTGCAGGTTCTTCAGGCGACTACAGTGCACTTCCCGATATCGTGCTTTTCCAGGATCACTATATCCAGAGATATGTAGCTGATTATCCGGAAGCATGGAATGATATGGAAGGCGCAGGCATCGACTGGTCAGATTTCGGTGCAGAGAAGCTTTCTTATTCCACAATAGACGGCAAGCATTACGGAGTACCCGTAGATAACGGAACGGCAATAATGGCTTACAGGGTTGACCTTCTTGAGCAGGCAGGCTACAAGCTTGACGATATGACAGGCATCACCTGGGATAAGTTCATAGAAGTTGGTCAGGCAGTATATGAGAAGACCGGCAAGTATCTCCTTTGCATGGACGGTGACGGAAATGACCTCATCTACATGATGATGCAGGCAGAGGGACAGTCACAGTTCCAGAACGGAGTTCCCGTATTCGTAGACAATCCGACTCTCGTTCAGGTTGTTGAACTCATCGTAAAGATGGCTCAGAATAACGTTCTTTATCTTGCAAATGACTGGTCTGATTATACCGATCAGGCTATCCAGGGCGACATGGTAGCAGGCGTCATGAACGGAAACTGGATCATCCCTACCATCGAGCAGGTTGGCGACAATTCAGGTAAATGGGAGATCACATCTCTTCCTACGATAAAGGGCGGAGAGGGATATGCAGCAAACGGCGGTTCTTCACTCTATATCACAGGCAACAGCAAGAACGTTGAGCTTGCACAGAAGTTCCTTGGCGCTACCTTCGGCGCAGGCAGCACGGCTACCTATGACGATGCGTTAAAGAACGGCGGAGTTATCACCTGCTCAACCAAGGCAAGCCAGTCTGCGGTTTATCAGGAAGGCGTTCCTTACTTCAATAACCAGGCTATCTATTCAAAGATAGTTGAAATGGGTACTCATGTACCGGTTGTTGAGCAGAGCGACTATCACTATCCTGCAAGACAGGTGCTGGCAACAGCTATCCAGAACGCTATCCAGGGCGCAGATGTTCAGACTGAGATAGCACAGGCTGAGTCAGATCTTAAGTTTGAGATGGGCATCAACTGATATTAAGCAGCAAAAAGAATACAGGGGGAATCGGATTACCCGGTTCCCCTTTTATA
>JAFPZU010000157.1 GCA_017417105.1 Lachnospiraceae bacterium
TACAATATTACGCCGGATTTCTTGTCGAGAGTGCCTGGGTAAAATTGTGCGCATAGCGGGCTATGTAAGCAATTTTACCCAGGTGCTATCGGCAAGAAAGACAAGTAATATGTAAATTAATTGTTGCACAGATCCTTATCACTTGCTGGGACTTTGGCTTTATTTACTTCCCCGGATCCTGGCTCGCATAGACTATGGCTTCTTTTACTTCCCCGGGTCCTGGCTCGCACAGCTCGCCAAAACGGACCGTCGTAACAGCCCCCGGCTGTTACGACCACTGGCTGTTACGACCAATTTATCTCATCAAACCCTTTTTCTTTAAGAAACTTATTGCATTTTGAAAAGTGCCTGCAGCCGAAAAAACCGTTGTAGGCAGAAAGCGGACTGGGGTGAGCCGCTTCAAGTACAAGGTGTTCGGGATTAGTTATAAGGCTTTTCTTCTCCCTGGCATTTCTTCCCCAGAGCATGTAAACCACCGGCCTCTCCTGCTCGTTCACGGTCTTTATTATGGCATCCGTAAACTCTTCCCACCCGTGTCCCTTATGGGAATTTGCCTGATGGGCTCTTACCGTCAGCACCGCATTTAAGAGCAGAACTCCCTGCGTTGCCCATCTTGTAAGATCCCCGGTAGCAGGTATCTTCTCACCCACATCCTCATGGATCTCTTTATATATATTCTTAAGTGACGGCGGGATCTCCACTCCCTCCGGCACGGAAAATGACATTCCCATGGCCTGACCCGGTTCATGATAGGGATCCTGCCCTAAGATCACTACCCGCACCTTATCAAGGGGAGTCAGGTGAAGTGCGGTAAAAAGCCTGTCTGCCGGAGGATAGACCACATTCTTTGCATATTCTTCTTTCACAAAGGCATATAACTTACGGTAGTAATCCTTATGGAATTCCTGATCAAGAGCTTTCGCCCAGGCTCCCTCTAGCGCTGCCATCTTACCGGAACTCCCTCTTCCATGAGGTACTCTTTGACTTCCCCTATCTTAAGCTCTTTATAGTGGAATAAAGACGCGGCAAGAGCTGCTTCCGCATGCCCTTCCTTAAACGCATCCCGGAAATCTTCAAGTTTTCCTGCGCCTCCCGAAGCTATGACCGGCACTCCCACGGCATCGGAAACCGCTGCCGTAAGCAAGGTATCGTACCCTGCCTTTGTGCCGTCAGCATCCATGGAGGTAAGAAGTATCTCTCCTGCTCCAAGCTTAACTCCCTTTACGGCCCATTCCACGGCATCTATGCCCATATCAATCCGGCCGCCGTTCTTATATATCGTCCAGCCCTTCCCGTCGGCGCGCCTTTTTGCGTCAATTGCCAGCACCACGCACTGGGAGCCGAATTTGTCCGCAGCTTCCGATATAAGATCCGGATTCATGATAGCCGCGCTGTTTACCGATACCTTATCAGCGCCCTCTCTAAGCACCGCCCTGAAATCCTCGACAGTTCTTATTCCGCCGCCCACAGTAAAAGGAATAAAAACCTGTTCCGCTACTCTCCTTACAAGCTCCACAACAGTGGCTCGCTGATCGGAGGAAGCGGTTATATCAAGGAATACAAGCTCATCCGCCCCTTCTTTGTCGTAAGCCTTTGCTATTTCCACCGGATCTCCGGCATCCCTTAAGGAGACAAAATTAACGCCCTTTACGACTCTTCCGTTATTTACATCGAGACAGGGGATTATCCTCTTGCTATGCATTGATGAAATTCTCCAGTATGGTCAGTCCCGTTTCCGATGACTTCTCGGGATGGAACTGACAGGCAAATATATTCCCGGCCTCAACAGAGGCATCCACTGTGGTACCGTATTCAATGGAGGCTCTGACTATCGACTTGTCATCAGCGTCCAGGTAATAAGAATGCACGAAATATACAAAGCTTCCGTCCTTTATTCCCTTAAAGAGCCTGCCGCGGTTTTTAAGCTCCAGTGAGTTCCATCCTATATTCGGCACCTTAAGCTTATTGCCGCCTGTGTCCTTATCCGGCAGTCTTTTTATCCTGCCCTTAAGGATGCCAAGTCCTTCAACGCCCGGCGCCTCTTCGGAACTCTCAAACAAAAGCTGAAGCCCCAGACAGATCCCCAGAAATGGCGTGCCCTTATCGCAGGCCTTTTTTATGGTATCCGAAAGACCATATTCCTTAAGTCTTCCCATGGCATCGCCGAAGGCCCCGACTCCCGGAAGTATTACATGATCCGCCGAAAGGATGACCTCAGGGTCCCTGGTCGTTACGCAGTCTCTTCCAAGATACCCGACTGCTTTTTCAACACTCTTTATATTTCCCGCATCATAATCTATTATCGCTATCATCTTTAATTAGTCTGGTGGTACCGCCCGTCCGCGCCCTTCTGTACGTTAAACCTGTATAAGGTAGTTCCGTCGCTTGCCGTATTCTGATCTCCGGGATCCCCTCCGCCGGGGCTCCCACCCGGATTTGAAACGGGCTGTGGCGCGGGTTCATCCGTGCTCCCTGTATTTGTCTCGGGTTCCGAAACCTCTATATGGCTTCCGTCGGAATTAGTGATCTCAGTCTCTGAATCCGGTGTCAGGGTAAAGGATCCCTCTCCACCGCTGTTTCCGCCGTCTTCGCCTCCCGCATTTTCCGCACCTGATTCCTGATCCTCTGCTTCAGGAGCGGGTTCCGGAACGGGTTCACTGCTTTCATTCTCCGTTTCAGGTTCGCTCTCAGGTTCCGGACTTTCTTCCTGAGGCGGTCTTCCCGTGTACTCGGGCATCGCAGCCCCGCCCTCGGTAAGCTCCACAGTAGGCTCTATCTCATCCCGCCAGGATGGATCAACTATATCCAGAAGCTCCATTGTATACTTAAGGTCATCGGTGATCCTTGATATCTCCTTTGCCCTGTCCTCGCTTACTCCGAATACGCCGGAAAGATACCCTAAGATCTCCTGGTATAAGGCCTCAAAGCCTTCGCCCACACCAAGGCTTTCCGCATATTCGGTAAGGGCATCATGTATCGTAACTCCCTGCATCAGCGAATCGATCGCTTCAAGAGGCATCTCTCTTTGCTGGAACTCGTTATAGGCATCGATCTTTCTCTGCACCCTCATGAGCACAAAGGATTTATTGTAAATATCTTTGCTCTCCTCTGAAAGATGCGTAAGTCCTACCAAAGAATCATAGGCTCCTTCATAATCACCTTTCTTGAAGTTGGTCTTTGCCGCGTTTTCATAGCCTACATTGGCAAAGGCAAAGGTACAGAAGGTTATTGCCGCAAGGAAGGAAGCGAAGAATAAAGCCACTGCCGCAACCTTTCTTCTCGGGAGCTTCTTGCCGGGTACTTCCTCAGCCTTCGGCTTCTCCTTCTTGGGTTTCTTCGGCTTTTTCTCCTTCGGCTTCTTTTCCTTCTTGGGTTTCTTTTCTTTTTTCTTCTTTTCTTTCTTTTTCTTTCCGCCTCCGGCCTGAATATCCTCGCCTAGAATGGCAGCATTTTCAAGAGTCTGCTCGCTGGGATTTGCCACATTAGATGCTGCACCTTCTGCTTCAGGCCCTTCTTCTTCCTCGTCGTCACCAGCGAAGAGAAAGCTTTGTAGCCATTGGATAAATCCTTTCTTTTCGATCGGATTGCCATTCTCATCCGTTTCAGGCTCTTTCTTCTTCCTCTTTCTCTTTCTTCTTCCCTTTTTACCATCTTCTCCAGATTCTTCATCGTCTTCAGAAGATGCGCCACCGTCTCCCCCATCGTTATCTCCTCCGTCCTCACCGGTAAGCATAGACATCAGGTCATCGTCAACAAGGTCAAGATTATCGTCTTTTTTGAGCAGGTCCCCCATTTCCGAAAGATCCGCGTCACCGTCCATGCCGTCAATAAGATCGGTCACATCCGATCCTTCGAAATCCTCATCATCGGATCCTAAAAGATCCTGAAGTCCCAGGGCATCCTCCAGGGCAGAATCAAGATCACCGTCCCCTGATGCTCCGTCTTCCGTCGGCATATCCGGAGCATCTATGTCTCCGAGTCCCGCAAGAAGATCCTCCATATCTCCGGATCCTGTGGGAGCACTTCCTCCATCTGCCGGCTCCTCGTCCGGAAGGAACTCAGCAGGGACAGAAGCCTCCTCTTTATCCTCAGCAGCATCCGATGCCGCAGCAAAGAGAGCATCGATCTCATCGGGAGACATGGTCTTATTAGGATCGCTTCCTGTATCCGGCTCAGAAGCAGGCTCCGGTTCCGCTTCAGGCTCTGATCCGCCACCTATATCTCCGCCAGAAAACAGCGCCTCGATCTCCTCAGGACTTAACTGTCTGTTGGGGTCGTCATCCGGTTCCGCTGCCGGAGCCGGTTCAGGCCCGGGTTCGGGCTCAGGCTCGGGAGCAGGATCAGGTTCCGGTTCTGCTTCCGGCTCCGCTGGCGTATCCGCTGCTGCAAAGAGCGCCGCTATGTCGTCCGGACTCAGTTTCTTATTCGGATCATCATCCTCGGCGGAAGCTGATATATCCGCTGCTTCAGCTTCCGCGGGTGCCTCCGGTTCCGGTTCTGCTTCCGGCTCCGCTGGCGTATCCGCTGCTGCAAAGAGCGCCGCTATGTCGTCCGGACTCAGTTTCTTATTCGGATCATCATCCTCAGCGGGCAACGGTATATCCACAGGTTCCGGTTCTGGCTCTGAGTCCTCTGCCAGTGTATAGGTTATGCCCTTGTCTGTATCAGGTATATCCGGAATATCAAGCTCTCCCGCTTCTTCTTCATCAGAAATACCCGCACTGAGGCTCTCCGCCTCTGCAAGGATATCATCAAGTGAGGGTTCTGCTTCGCCATCCGTTGAAGGAGCTTCGTCCGTAACCGGCACTTCTTCAGTTGCAGGAACTTCTGCAGCCAGCGGTATATCCTCCGCTTGGGCCTCACTTTCAGGGATTACTGTTTCAGGTTCGGATGCCGGCAGATCCTCCGGAATATCAAACTCAGTGGGGTCTTCTGTATTCAGCTCCACATCAGACGCAAGGTCATCCAAATTCGGTATGTCAAGGACACCCGGCTCTTCATCCTCTCCGAGTTCAAGACTTAAACTTTCAGCTTCCGCCATGATATCGTCAAGAGAAGGCTCCCCCTCTGCTTCCGATGATATATCAGGCTCAGCAGGCGTTTCAGGTTCCGGTTCGTTTACAGCCTCCGGTATGCTTATGCTCCCCGGTTCAGGCACAGTTTCCGGTTCAGCGGAAAACTCGGGCTCTATAGCAGCCCCGGCTTCAGGTTCTGCGGATATATCCTCCGCCGGAGAGTCTAAATTATCAGGATCGATCGCTGCCATCTCCGCCATAAGGTCAAAGGGCTCTTCGGGAATATAATCATCCGCCATGAGAGTCAGTGACTCTTCACCCTCAGAAGGGGCACTAAGATCCGGAATATCGGTTTCAGAAAGCGGACTCGCAGGTTCAGGTTCCATGGCCGGATCGGGTTCCATAACCGGAGCAACAAGCTCAGATTCCACGGCAGCCTCCGGCACAGGTTCCGGTTCAGATTCAAGTGGCGCTGCTAAAACAGGCTCCGGGATCTCCGACGCAGCTTCCGGCTCAGACACCGGTTCCTCCACAGTAACCGCGCTGTCTGCCGTTGACGGAATCCCGCCGTTCAGTAACGCATCAAGCCTCTGCTCCTCCGTAAGTCCGTCGAAAGCATCTCCCCCAACACTATGAGCTTCACTCACAGGCTCGGGTTCCGGCATCTTCAAAGGCTCCGGTTCGGGAATCACTTCCGGTACAGGTTCTTTAGCAACCGGCGGTTCAGGCACAGCCTCCGATACACTTCCTGCATTCAACGTAAAATCAGGAATCTCCTCGTTTGCAGGCTCCGCGTAAACCGGCTCCGCCTGAGGCTCTTCCGGCTCTACCTCCAGTTCGTCCGGCATGATAACATCCCGGGACGCCACCGATGCCTCGGGTATTTTATCAAAATCCATCTCCGCTTCTTTAGTTTCTATCGACTGCAGCAGCCGGTCCAGATAATCTTCACCAGAACTCATATCTACCCTTTAGCCGCCAGTCCCTTCTCGTAGTTTTCCATCCAGTTTATGAAATCATTTATTTCCACGGGTCTTGAATAATAATACCCCTGGAAACTGGTAACCTTAAAATGCTCCTTTATATAATTCTTCATCTTTTCTGTTTCAATGCCTTCCACACAGCAGTTAACTCCAAGCTTTGCTGCACAGTCCGTGATAGCCTCCAGAAGATACTGTCTGGGAAGGTCATCCTCGATATCATCAATAAAAGATCTGTCTATCTTTATCTGATCCACCGGCATATCTATAAGAAGTCCCAAAGCCGAATAGCCCGTTCCGAAATCATCAAGCGCAGTCTGTATCCCGGTACTCTTAAAGAACACCATATCATTCCTTAAGGAATCCATATCCATGAGCCTGCATCTTTCCGTAAGCTCAAGCTTCAGGTTCTTCGTATCATAATCCGCATCCTCAATAAGCTTCGACAGATCTGTTTTAAAATCCACCCTTTGAAGCTGGGGATAGGCGAGATTGATGTTTACTATAAAATCAGGATGTGTCTTTATTATCTGCTTCGCATCCCTCATCGCCGTATGCAGTATGAATTTTCCCAGCTCATAAAAGACCACATCCTTTTCGAGCCAGGGAATAAAATCATTCGGCGGTATTATCCGTCCGTTATCGTCCCTGTATCTTATGAGGGCTTCCATACCGACAACGCTCTCATCCTCCGCGCTGACTATCGGCTGATAAACAAGGAAAAACCCCTTGCAGTTGTGTGTCACGCTGTTTCTGATAGTCGTAAGGACTTCCAGATGCTCCCTGCTCTTATTCTGCATCTCGTCATTGTAGACCAGAAGCTCCATGCGGTTTTCCGCCTTGGCCTGGGACAGGGCAAACTGCACGCAATTGTATACCGAGGATGCATCTGTGGAGAGATCCTTTACATGCATGGCTCCCCCGCAAAGATCAAGCTCGGCATGAAGGCCGTTGACAAATATCCGTTTTTTCAGATAGTCCTTAAGGCCGTCAAAAAGCGCATGTACATCTCCGGCTGAATGCTGGCTTTCTTCCACGACGCAGGCAAACTTCGTCCCGTCTGTCCTGAAAAGGACGCCGGATCTCTTGTTTTCGGTAAGCCAGTCTGCCACCTCCTTTAATACACGGTTTCCCTCGTCAAAGCCATAGTTGGAATTAAAATCAAAAAAATTCCTTATGCCGAAAGCCGTCACAATAAACCTTTTGTTTTCCTTCAAAAGATACTCTATCGTGGTGATAAGATTATTCCTTGAAAAAAGTCCGGTTACAGGATCTATAGTATCAAGCTTTTCATAGTTATGGATGGCTCCCACAAAAAAAAGAGGCTTTCCATCGGGGCCGGTTATGAGTCTGGCTCTGAATCCCATTGTCTGGTACACGCCGTTCGCATTACGCACCCTGGTAATATAATCAAGACTGTCCGTCACCCCGGTCTCAAGCGCCCTTATCTCTTCAAGATAGCCCGGTCTCTCCTCCGGAATGATAAGCTCACCCCAGATTCTTGCACCATTTTTTATATGAGTCCCCGGGAGTCCAAAATACTCCACTGCCTCAAGGGACCATCTGGAGACCCCTTCCGGAATATATTCTACAAAAAGAAACCTGCCATCGAGACAATCAGAAAGAACATCAAAAAGTTCCTCGAGATTCTTCCCCGGAATATTCCTTAAAGCCTCCGTATATTCAATACCAACAAAATCCTTGCTGAATGTAATAAATGGTTTCATAAAAAAGACACTGCCCCCATCATCCACGTATAGCTTTACAATTTTACCAAACCGCAAGGCAAAACACAACATAAGCTAAAAAACTATTGAAATATGAAAAAAAGAAGTTTATTATATTATGGCAATACGACGGATTTCATTTGGGGAGGTTATGACATGAAATCAGAACTTACTATTCAGTACGCCGGGAAAGACAGCAAAGAGTCAGATCTTGTCGCTATGGCAAAGGATGCTTTCAAAGCTGCCGGCAACAAAGCGTCTGACATCAAGAAGCTGGATCTTTATGTACAGCCCGAGAATTCGAAAGTTTACTATGTAGTAAACGATGACTTCAACGGCGAATTCCAGATCTGATATCAGGAGATAACAGAAAGCAAAAGAAAGAACCGCAGCTTCATGGCTGCGGTTCCTTTATTTCCTTATCTTTTTTCCTACATTGTCTCCTCGACAAGCTTATCGATGATCCTGACAAGATTACCTATCTCAGGTTTTGAAAGCTGGGCATTTGCTCCGAGCTGTTCACCCTTCCTTCTCATCTCCTCATTCACCAGTGACGAGAAAATGACAACCGGAATCTGCTTTGTTGAATCATGACTCTTTATAAGCTTGGTGAGACGGTGTCCGTCCATTATGGGCATCTCTATATCAGTGATAACCACTCTGACTTTTTCATTAACATTCCCCTCACTTGCCGCCTGTTCAATATAATCCCAGGCATCCTGACCGTTCACACAGTCTATAAGGTTCACGTACCCTGCTTCCTTAAGCGAATCCGAGATCAGCTTGTTGAGCAGTGCGGAATCCTCTGCCATAAGGATCGGTATATCATTCCTCTCCCTCTCCCCAAGCTCTCTGATCTCCTCAACCTTAAGTCCGGTCTCAGGCGATATATCCGTAACGATCTTCTCGAAATCAAGTATGATGACAAGCTTGTTATCATACTTCACTATACCTGTGGATACACCGGCATCAGCATTATTTACAGTCGCGTTGGGCTTTATTATATCTCTCCAGGATATCCTGTGGATTCCCACTACCGAATCAACATGGAAAGCGATATCAAGCTTGTTGAAATTGGTGATGATGAATAACCCCTTGTCGTCCTGCGACCCCCGTTGCAGGCAGTTCTTAAGGTTAATGGCTGTGATCATCGTATCTCTCGGCATGAATATGCCTTCGATCGAAGGATGTGCATTAGGCACCGGCGTGACTTCCTGATAAGGGATGATCTCCTTTATCTTCGCAACATTGATGCCGTAGCAGTTGTCATCCAGCATGAACTCAAGGATTTCCAGTTCGTTAGTGCCGTTTTCAAGAAGAATATTTGTATCCATGAAGTACCCCTCCAAAAATATTAACTAACCAATTATAACCTATTACAGTTTTTCTTTCAAACCTATTTATAAAAAGTATTTATCCTTCTCTGAAGCACGTAGCTCTCGGCGTAGAGCGGGGCATTGTCCGCAACTCCGTCGCCCGTATCCTCAACCATGATCCCCACATAGCAGTTGGCTATCTTCCATTCATAGAAATTAAGATGATCGGTACACTGATAAATATACGGTGAAACATCAAACAGTCCCTCAACTGATATGGCCTCATTGAGCGGGGTTCCGTTCCAGCGTTTCAGATAAGCAACTATCGTATCATCCTGTACACCGAATATTTCGCCGGATCCCGGAGACTGATAATAACTGAGATTTCCGTCATCAAGAAAACGCAGCTGTGCTATATCCTCTTTTTCCGCTTCAAAATCAGTATAATCGTAATTCTTCTTTATATCCGTCCACGAAGCGCCTATTATATTATTTTCAATAAGCCCTGCCTCGGGAACCACCGCTGCGCCTTCAGGCTCCTTCACACTGTTCGCCTCCAGCAGCGGATCACTTACCTTAACATTATTCTTTACCGATATACCGTCACCGGCATCGGGACTCTCCTGAGTCGTAAAGTCCTCAGTACTCTCTTCGGCTTCGCCGGTGCTGTCGGCGTCTTCTTTATTCTTTGTCTGGCTTTTGCTCTTAAAAGCCGAACGGCCTGTATCAGCCTGCGTTTCTTCATCCGCAGGTATATCTTCATCCTCTGCTTCTTCGGCCATCTCGTCCTTCGGCTGGACGCCGAGCCTCTCCATGATCGCATCCCTTTTCAGGAAGATCAGAACAAAGATCACTAAGACTATGCCGCCCAGGATAGCTATATCTCCTAACCTGCCCTTCATTTCTCCTCTTCAGCTCCCAAAAATCAAGAGCCTGATAATCAAAACGATCACCAGGCTCATGATACTACTTTGCGTAATCTGTCACTCTTGACTCCCTGATCATGCTTACCTTGACCGTACCCGGATACTGCATCTCGCTTTCTATGCGCTTTGCGATATCCCTGGCCATGAGCACCATTTCGGAATCAGTGACCTGCTCCGGAACCACAATGACCCGGACTTCCCTTCCAGCCTGAATGGCAAAGGATTTTTCGACTCCCTTAAAGGAATCGGCAATATCTTCTAATTGTGTAAGCCTGTTAGTGTAATTCTCCAGTGTCTCTCTTCTCGCACCGGGTCTTGCCGCCGATATGGTATCAGCAGCCTGCACCAGACAGGCAATAAGTGATGTTGCCTCAGAATCTCCGTGATGAGACTCCACGGAGTTGATCACCGTGGCATTTTCCTTGTACTTCCTGCAGATCTCTGATCCCAGTTGCACATGGCTGCCTTCCATGTCGTGATCTACAGCCTTTCCGATATCATGCAGAAGCCCTGCTCTCTTGGCAAGCCTTACATCGATACCGCCGATCTCCGAGGCAAGGAGTCCGGCAAGCTGCGCTACCTCTATGGAATGCTTCAATGCATTCTGACCGTAGCTGGTCCTGAATTTCATCTTTCCGAGAAGTTTGATCAGTTCCGGATGAAGTCCATGTACTCCGGCCTCCAGCGTCGCAGCTTCGCCTTCTTCCTTTATCTGATTCTCCACTTCCTTCTGCGCCTTTTCCACCATCTCCTCTATGCGGGCCGGATGTATTCTCCCGTCCACAATGAGACGCTCAAGGGCAATACGCGCAACCTCTCTCCTTATGGGATCAAATCCCGAGAGGATGACCGCCTCCGGCGTATCATCTATGATAAGATCCACGCCTGTAAGTGTCTCGATCGTTCGGATATTTCTACCCTCACGTCCGATGATGCGTCCCTTCATCTCATCACCCGGGAGCTGCACCACCGAGATAGTGGTCTCTGCCACCTGGTCTGCCGCGCAGCGCTGAATGGCGCTGACTACAAACTCTTTGGCCTTTTTGTCCGCTTCCTCTTTTGCACGTGACTCATATTCCTTTATCATCACCGCGGACTCGTGCTTTACATCATCTTCTACAATTTTTAAAAGATATTCCTTTGCCTGTTCAGAGGTCAGTCCCGAGATCTTCTCGAGTTCCCGTACGCGTTCTTCGTTGAGCTTTGCCACAGTTGCCTTCTCTTTGGCAAGCTCCTCCTCTCTGGCTGTTATGCTGGCTTCCCGCTTATCGACCGTTTCTGCTTTTTTGTCGACAGATTCTTCCTTCTGCTGCACTCTGCGTTCAAGCCTTGTTACCTCCGCGCGTCTGTCCTTGATCTCTTTTTCAAGTTCATTCTGAGTCTTTATTGACTCTTCCTTGACCTCAAGGAGCGCCTCACGCTTCTTTTCCTCGGCTTCTTTCAGTGCATCATCTATGATCTGTCTGGCCTTCTCATCCGCTCTTCCGATCTTTTCATTGAATGTACGCTCGGTGCGGGCAGCTGATAATATAGCCGTGACGATGATAGCGATTACCAGTACAACTGCAAAGATGACAACTAATACTACCGTTGACATTGTACAGGAGTACCTCCTAATTAAGTTTTTGGAATATGTCAAGCCATTTTACATGGTTTGACACACCGTACAATCATAAGCCCCTTTTCAAGTTATGTCAAGCTATCGAAAATCCTCGAAATCCCCCAATGCGGTCTTTATGCTATCGTAAGAAAACCCCTTTGCAAGAAGTTTTCTTATTATCTTCTGCCTTTCCTCAAACCCCTGATCCAAAATACCTTTGTATTTTTTCTCTATAAGGGCTTTGACAGTATCGGTTTCAGATATCTCGCATTCCGAAAATGCTTTCTCCTGGGTCTCTTTATCTATGCCCCGCTCATAAAGCTTTCTCTCTATCATCCTTTTTGAAAGCAGATCACGTTTTTCCTCTATAAACCGTTCGGCATAGGCAAGGTCATCGACATAGTGCTTTTCCTCACAATAAGTGATCGCAAACTCTATGGCTTCCGTGGGATAATACCCTTCTTTAAGCTTCTTCCTTATCTGATCCTTGCTTCTTGGCATATCATCAAGGAGATACAAAGCCCTTTCTCTGGCTCTCTTTTTCAGGATCTCAAGTATCTCTCCATAGGTTTCATCCGAAAGCTCATCCCCCTCTTTCAGATCGAACTGCTTCATCTCTTTCGCATAAAGGCAGAAAGCCGGTGCCTCCTCTTCAAGGTACACCAGCCTTCTGCTGTTTTTATATTCCTCTATCCTGAATATTTCCATTAACCCTTACTCTTCGGAAGCTTCCTCGCTCTTTTTCTTTCTTCCGGCCTTCTTCTCCAAGGCCTCATCTCCTGCATCCTCTGCCGGAGAATCTCCCTCAAGCAGACCGTAATGCTCTCTTACCTTCCTGTCAACTTCCGCACAGATATCCGGATACTGCTCAAGATAAAGCTTCGCGTTTTCCCTGCCCTGACCGATCTTTTCTCCGTTATAGGCATACCAGGCGCCGCTCTTATTTATAATGTCAAGGTTCGCCGCAAGATCTATGATGTCTCCGGTAGTCGATATACCCTTGCCGAACATGATATCAAACTCTGCCGTCTTAAAAGGCGGAGCCACCTTATTCTTCACTACCTTTACCCTTGTCCTGTTTCCGATGATCTGGCCGGATTGCTGTATCTTGTCGATACGTCTCACATCAAGCCTTACCGAAGCATAGAACTTCAGGGCATTTCCTCCGGTGGTAGTCTCGGGATTTCCAAACATCACCCCGATCTTCTCACGAAGCTGGTTAATAAACACCACCGTACAGTTTGTTTTGCTTATAATGCCGGTCAGTTTCCTCAAAGCCTGGGACATGAGCCTTGCCTGAAGTCCCATGTGGGAATCCCCCATATTGCCTTCTATCTCATCCTTGGGAACAAGGGCAGCCACCGAGTCGACTACCACTATGTCCATGGCTCCTGACCTTACCATGGTCTCACAGATCTCAAGAGCCTGCTCTCCCGAATCCGGCTGGGAGATATAAAGATTATCTATATCTACTCCTATATTCCTCGCATATTCCGGGTCAAGGGCATGCTCCGCATCCACAAAACCTGCTATGCCTCCGATCTTCTGGGCTTCTGCTATCATGTGAAGGGTAAGGGTCGTCTTTCCCGAAGACTCCGAACCGTAGATCTCTATGATCCTGCCCCTGGGTATGCCCCCTATGCCAAGCGCCACATCAAGCGAGAGTGAACCGGTGGGTATCGCGCCAACCCCCATATCTGCCACGCTCTCTCCCAGCTTCATTACAGATCCCTTACCGAACTGCTTTTCTATCTGCGAAATCGCTACGTCAAGTGCTTTGATCTTTTCTGAATTATCCATATCAAATCTCCTTATTATCGAACAGTTGTTCGTATTGCCTAATACTATACTAAATACTCCGCCGTGTCAACAGCCTTTTTCATGATATTATCACTCATCGAGAATCCCTGCGGCGAACCCCGCATTCTGCGATACAATATAAAACGAGTGCACCAGACCTAATGCACTCGTTACCATACCACTATTCCACATAAATATCAATCCTAAATCTCTACATTCGCCTCATCCATAGCATCCAGGATTTCCCCGGACTCCCCTTCGTTCGCGATCTCCATGAACTCCTGCCTGGAATTTCTGAAAGCCTCCATAAGCTTCGGGTTGAAGACACCGCAGTCTCCGTTGACTATCATCTGGAAAGCCACGTCAAAAGTATATGCCTTCTTGTAAAGGCTCTCGCTTATCAAAGCCTCAAAACAGTCGGTAACGGAAACTATCTGCGCCGATATCGGAATCCTGTCACCTTTTAAGTTTTCGGGATACCCCCTTCCGTCATATTTCTCGTGATGGGATCTTGCGATCTCCTTGCAGTAGCCCATGAGCTCCTTATCCCAGCTGTCCGAGATCTGGGCTATGATGTCATACCCTCTTATGGTATGGCTCTTCATGTAGCTGAACTCCTCGTCCGTATACTTACCGGGCTTGAAGAGGATATTATCGGGGATCATGATCTTCCCGATGTCATGCAGCGCGCTGGCTGCCGTTATCATATCAACTTTCTCTTCAGTGAGCTCATATTCCAGGAATTCCTTCATCATGTGAGTCGCAAGCACACGGGTAAAAGCCTTGACCCGTTTTATATGATTGTGATTCTCGGTATTTCTGTATTCGACTATCGTGCCGAGGGAATCCATCAGATTGATGTTGCCCTGCTTCTGCACCTTTGCCTGCTGCTCAAGTATCTTGTTCTGATTCTGTAAGACCTTGGCGAACTTCTTAAGCTTTTCATTGCTTTCCCGTCTGGCCTTATACAGAGAATCAAGCTTTTTCACCCTCTGCAGCACCATATCGCCCTCATAGGGCTTTCTGATAAAGTCCGAGATTCCAAGACCGAAGCACTTCTCCACGACATCCATGGAGTTCTCTCCCGTGCATACCATAATGGGAAACTCGTCTATGAGCTTTGCCTCGTTCAGCTTTTCAAGAACCTCCTGCCCCCCCATCTTGGGCATCACAATATCAAGCAGCATCACCGCTATCTCGGCGCGGTGTCCGGAGATCGCGCTCAAAGCCTCGACTCCGTTTACTGCCTCCATTATTTTATAATCATTTTTAAGTATCTCTGCCAGAATACTCCGGTTAGTACTCTGATCATCTACGATAAGAACAGTATCTCTCATATCATCCCCTATTTATTGGTCACCGAAACCGCTGCTCCGCCTGATCCCTTAAGCACTACATGCCTCTCTCCGGAAGCCTCCCACCGGGCCTTGCCAAGGATACAGGTAACTCCCTCATACGCGGTTCCGCTGATATCTATGGTCGCTTCCCTGGTGAATAAAATACTGAGGTTCAGTTTCTCTCTTTCGTTCTTAAGCTCCTGCTGCTGCTTGTTTATTGTAAATATGGCATTATCTATCTTCTTGTAAAGCGGCAGCGTATTTCTTATTTCAGGGGGGTATTTAAGCCTCATCTCCTTCATCGAGTTATCGAGCAGCATGAGCTGCTTTGCGTTCTCCTTAAGCTGCTCCGAGATCTCCCCTATCTTGTCTATTATATCCTGATCAACGCCCACCTGTACCTGGGTCGGAGTCCCCGCCTCATTTCCAAGATTATTGACTTTATACCCCTTGGAAGCAAAAGCTTTGCCCCCGATTATGGATCTGTAGGACTTAATAAATCCTTTTGCCCTCAGGAGGCTGTTCACGCTGTTCGTAACTTCTATATCTCCGTCACACATGACAATGACGCTTTCAAAGAATTTGCTGATGACTCCCTTCTTCGCCTGCACCTTGCCGTGTCTTCCGGCATTCATGCCGCGGTTTAAGGTTACGACCCCGTCAGATATTATTTCGGCTCCTCCGACGCTTCCGTCCACAACAACATCCCCGGAAGCCTTCACAACCGCTCCGTTTTCCACATTTCCCCTGATCCTGACGGATCCGTCAAAGTTTACATTTCCCGTGGCCAGGGTAACCTCTTTTACTTCAAGGTGTTTTATCACATTTAAGATGCTGCCGTGAAGATCAACCATTCCTTCCATGGCGGCGGTGTAGGTGTGACGATCCTCCGAGAGAATAAATCCCTCGCCCTTAAGCAGCTCCTTCTCTATACCCTTTTTGCCCTTAATGGCGCTGCCGTCCACGGCAAATCCGTCGTCGCCTTCCTCGGCATCATGATAGATCGCAAGGACATCTCCCTCCTTAACAACCGTGTAGGTATCAAGGTCGTGATAGTCCACAGAGCCGTCCTCTTTTATCTTCGGTTTCCTGTTAACCTCAGTTTCAAAGAAGTATTCATACCAGCCGTCCTTTCCCTTCTTGGGAAGACTTCCCCTGGCGATCGGCATAGGCTTTTTTTCATAGTCCCCGTCGCAGAGTTTTTTTACAGTCTCTTCAATGATCCCGTGAGTCACGCCAAACTCTTCAAGCGATTCAAGGAGGGAGTTTCTGTTGATCTTCTCACCCTCCTTTTTCATGATAATATAGGCTTCTATTCCTCCGCTGGTAAGATTCACGTCGAAGTCTTCCGAGCTTATGGATACGTCCTCTGCTCCCTCACTTAAGATGACGCGTCGTTTCCGCATCTCATTACTGGTATACATGAGGGTGCTGTAGGAGGATACATCAAGTCCCTCGGCAAGACCTAAGCGGATCTCCTTCATCTGCTCCCAGTCAAAATAAGGATTTGCGTATCTTCTTATATCGAGACGGCTCTCCAGGCCGAACCTTATCTCTCTCATCTGTCTCCATCCGAACTTGATATTTGCATAGGAGGTGACATCAATATCCTCCTCAAGTCCTATCCTGATCTCTGCGATGGCCGCCCCTCTGAAATCAGTCTCGATGTAAGGATCGAGCTCTATGCCGTGCTGAAGAGCAAGTCTTATCTGGTAGAGCTGCTCCGGATCAAAGCCCTGCTCGATGTATTTTCTTATATCTATATTTTCTTCAATGGATTTGCGAAGCTGCTTTAAGATTCCTGCGTTGTAACCTGTATCCTGGGAGATGTCTATCCCCTTTTCCAGACCTTTTCTGACCTGGTGCATCTTCTCGTAGGGAAGATCCGGCTTGGCATAAAGCTTTACATCCACCCCCGATTCCAGACCGGAGAAGATTTCATCCATCTGCATCCAGTCGTATTCGGTACTGACATAGGGTTTTACATCAAGTCCCGAAGCCAGCGCAAGGCGGATCTGCCGCATCTGTATCGCCAGAAAATCAGGATTCTCGTATATGGAAGTATCAAGGGAAGCTTTTTTTCCCTCTTCTATCTCTATTAACTGATCCTTGGTATATTCTGCCACTAGCTGTCTCCTATAAACACACCGGTACGCATAATATCGGATTCATTATATCAGACTGATATCTTATCAGGCAAATGTCCGCTCCGTGAGATTTTCAAGGAGGCAGTGGCGCAGCAGGGTCAGTGCTGCCGCCGTGGCGGACTCCCTTATCTTCTCCCTCTCTCCGGAGAATAAATACTTTTTGACCTTGATCTTTCCAAGAACCGAAACCCCGATGTAGGTAAGTCCCACCGGCTTTTCCTCGCTCCCTCCGTCAGGTCCCGCTATCCCGGTAAGGGATACGGAAACATCAGACTTTGAGGCCGCAGCACACCCCTTTGCCATCTCCTTTGCGCACTGCTCGGAAACAGCCCCGTATTTATCAAGGGTTGACCGCTTAACTCCCAGAAACTTTCTCTTTGACTTATTGGAATAGGTAATAAACCCGGTCTTTATGACATCGCTTGCTCCGGGCACATTTATAAGCCTGCTGGTCAGCATGCCTCCCGTAAGGGATTCCGCCGTTCCAAGAGTCAGTCCGTTCTCGTTGAGAAGCTGCATTACGGCGGCCTCCAGCGTCACATTCTCGTCGGTAGTGAAGATCTTTGAGCCGAATCTCTTTTTGATCTCCTTGACGACGGGCTTCACAAGCTTATGAGCTTCCTTTTCGTTCTCCGCCCTTGCGGTAACCCTTACGTGTACCTCCCCGGTCTTTGCATAGGTCGCTATGGTAGGATTGCTCTGGGCATCGATAAGATCCTTAAGATCCGTCTCCACAAAGCTCTCTCCGGAGCCGCAGATCTTAACCATTTCAGTGAAGAACGCCTCTTTTGAAAGGCTCTTAAGATAAGGCACTACCTGATCATCCCACATGGGACGAAGTTCTCCCGGAGGTCCCGGAAGGAGGATCGCCGTCACTTTTTCCGACTCTGCTATGATCCCCGGAGCGGTGCCGTTTTTATTGTAAAGAACCTTTGCTCCCCTTGGAACGTAGGCCTGCTTTTTATTATTGTCCGTAAGCTTTAAGTTTCTTTTTTCAAAGAATTTCTGGATCTGCTTCCAGGCCTTATCGTCAAGCACAAGATTTTGTCCCATGGCGCGTGCTACGGTCTCTTTTGTAAGGTCGTCTTCAGTCGGACCAAGGCCCCCTGACAGGATCACGATATCAGCCCTTTTGGATGCTTCCCCGAAAAGCTCCAGAAGCCTTGAATCGTTATCCCCTACAACCGTCTGGTAGAAGCAGGATATTCCAAGTCCTGCCAGTCCCTCCGCTATATAGGCGGCATTAGTATTCACAATGTTGCCCATGAGGATCTCTGTCCCCACGCAGATGATCTCAGCCTTCATTTCCTTCCCTCCGCTGCGGTGTTGTCCATCATCACGCCCTTATTCTTTATAATATAATCGATAAGCGATACAACCGTGAGTATAAGCGCTATCCAGGTTACGATAAGGGAAATGATCCTCCATGCCGGAAAATCAAGATCCGCTATCAGCATTATCACCATTATCATCTGAAAAGTCGTTTTGAACTTGCCCCAGTAGGACGCGGCGATCACCACGCTCTTTTCGGCGGCTATTATCCGAAAACCGGAGATGATGAATTCCCTTGCGACTATCACTATTACGATCCAGGCCGCAAGAAGCTTAAGCTCCACAAGACATATCATGGCTGAGATCACAAGGATCTTATCCGCCAGGGGATCCGCAAATTTTCCGAAGGTCGTGACCAGGTTATATTTTCTTGCTATCTTTCCGTCAAGAAGATCCGTTAAAGAAGCTACAACGAAGATCGCAAGAGCCACCCATTTTGAAGCTTCCCCAAGGCATCCTGTCATGAGGCTTACAACAAAAAAAGGTATCAGAATTACTCGAAACAATGTGAGTTTATTAGGCAGATTCATTTCCATGTTGTTTTATGTAAACCTCCTTTGCGCCGTGATCCGTTATCGAGTATAACCGTTTATTACATCTCGACTCCCGTAAGGTCGTAGCCCCGGGCTCCGTCTATCTTAACCCTTACCATATCTCCGGTCATAAGCTCACGTCTTCCGGACGTAATAAATACGTAGCCGTCCACCTCCGGAGCATCCCTGTAGGTTCTTGCGACATACACGCCGTCTTCGGGGATCCTGCCCTCTATCATCGCCCTCATGCAGCTGCCCTTATATCCCGCTGCGGTTTCAAAGGCTATCTTCTGCTGAGCCTCCATTATCTCACGGACCCGCCGTTTTTTTGTAGCATGGTGGATCTGACCCGGCATATCGTAAGCCGCAGTTCCTTCTTCTCTTGAGTAGGCAAAACACCCCAGCCTGTCAAATCGCATGTCTTTAACAAAATCCAGAAGCTCCCTGTGCTCTTCTTCCGTTTCCGACGGGAATCCCGATATCAGCGTGGTTCTGAGTGCGATATCAGGTATTTCACGCCTCAGCTTTTTGATCGTCTTAACAAGGCTTTTCTTATCCGTCCTTCTTCCCATGAGCTTAAGTATCCTGTCGGAGCAGTGCTGTATGGGAAGATCCAGATAATGGCATATCTTCGGCTCTTCTTTTATACACTCTGTAAGCTCGTCATATATCTCCTCGGGGTAGCAGTAAAGAAGCCTTATCCACTCGATGCCCTCTATGCTGCAGAGCTTTTTTAATAATAAGTGCAATGACTTCCTGCCATAGATATCCGTTCCGTATACGGTGGTCTCCTGCGCTATGAGGTTTAATTCCCTGACTCCGTTATCTGCCAGATCTTTTGCATCCCCGTAAAGATCCTCCATTGGAACCGATCTGTAATGCCCTCTTACACCCGGGATCACGCAGTAGGTACAGTTTTTATTGCATCCCTCCGCGATCTTAAGGTAGGCACTGTGCGGCAGACCCGGGATCTCTTTCTGGCCTTTGACATAGGAATATCTGTCCTTATCCTCTATGTATTCCGTGTCGTTCCCCAAAAGTGCTTCCCTTACGGCGCTTATTATACTGTCAATGGCGGTGGTTCCGACAAGGGCATCCACCTCCGGAAGAAGCGTTCTGATCTCGTCAGCGTATCTTTGAGCCAGACACCCGCAGACTATTAACCCCTTTATTTTCCCGCTTTCTTTTTTTTCGCCGAAACGGATTATGGTGTCTATGCTCTCCTGCTTTGCATCTCCTATGAAACAGCAGGAATTTATAATAACAACATCCGCCTCATCCTCGTCGTCGGTTATGACAAATCCCTGAGCCTTAAGAAGCCCCGTCATCTGGCAGGTATCCACCAGGTTCTTGTCACACCCCAGTGAAACAAAAAAAATCCTGGCAAGCCCAGGACTTTTTTGTCTGCTCTCAGATGAACGCCTCATCCTGGTCGCGGCTTTCTATTTTGAGCTTTCCCTTGTAAAGCTCCTCAACCGCTGTTGAAAGAGGCTTGTCATACTCGCTGGTCTCAACCATCGGATCCGAGCCGTCCACTATCTGCCTCGCCCTCTTCGCAGTGGCCAGAACGATAGAATACCTCGAATTGACAATAGGGGCATCCCCCTCGCGAACGTCTGCATTTACAACGTCCATCAGATCTCCATACGACGGATGTAACATTTTTTCATCTCCTCCTTAATTACTATAGTGTCAGATCCTCTACATTTACGCCTAAAGCTGCTAGTGTAGCGTTTCAATGACTTCTTTACTTAAAACACCATCTTGCCGCCAGCTGCTTCGTTGTCGTCAGTCGTCGTAGCCCGCTACGACTCCTTCCTCCGCCTAGCATCTGACGACAATCTGGCATTTTAACTAAAAGA
>JAFPZU010000158.1 GCA_017417105.1 Lachnospiraceae bacterium
AAAGATTCCGGATCGGTATCCGAAGGATCGGAGATTTCCTCCTGAACTGTTTCCGTAACATCCATCAGTTCTTCCGCGCTGTCAAGAAGTGAAAGAGCCGCATCAAGAGACGGATTAGATATGCTGTCCGGGTCATCACTGTTAAGAGCTGCGGCATCCTCACCTTCTTTAACAAGGACGATGACGCTTCCGTCCACATAGTCTGATCCATCATGGGATGACGGTTCTTCATGTATTTCCTGAACCGGAGTTTCATACCCGGAAGACTTTCCCGTCCTTTCTTCTTCCGGTACTGCCATAGCCGGAACCGAAAGAGTCGTTATCAGAAAGAAAGTCATAAGTAATGACAGTATTCTCTTTTTACTTCGCATGATCCGTTAACCCCTTTACCTGTTTCCCATCACATCTGATCCAAAATGTACTTCTTCACATCTTCCAGGCTGCTGTCCTTCCATGCGCCCTCTTCCGCTTTTTCTGCCAGCGGGCATATGATGTGAAAGTCAAGCACTTCTCCCGGCACTCTTCCGCTGCGAAGAGGCGCAAGAAGATTCTCTTCCCATTTTTCCTCCGAGGCATCCCTGTATTCGTCGGGATACAGAAACACCTGCTGTCTCTTCGTGGCCGATATGAACATCTTTGCCGCAAGAGGCGCGAGTTTATTGTACTCACCCTCTGTAACCTCGGTGAATATCGTCGGGATATCACCGGGTATCGCCCTCTCAGAATCTCTGTCTATCCTGAGTCCGAAGCCTTCAAAGGAAAAATCCTCTTCCGCAAGCTTAAGCTTAAGTATTACGCCTTCATCCGTATGATACTGCGAGCGCTGATAGTCCGTATCAAAGATGAAATTCCCCAGAGAATAAAATATGGCTTTATTCTTAAGAAGCTCATAGTTCATCGGCACATGAGGATGGTGTCCTACTACTATATCGGCTCCCATCTCAAGATAGGCAAGATACCTGTCTCTTGTATATGGTGAAGGAAGCGCCGTAAATTCCTCTCCGCCGTGGGATACTACTATGCACCAGCGGCAGGTCTTTTTTATCTCTCCTATGACTTCGGCAATGGAATCCATATCGCTCCAGCTAAGGCATCCCGGAGTTTTCTCATCCGCTTTGCGGCAGGCTCTCTGATACCCTACCCCAAAGATCCCTATGCCTCCCGCTTCCTGAAGATATACAGGCTTTTTTGCAGCAGCAAGATCCATGCCGACCCCCAGGGTTTCACACCCGGCTTTTCCCGCTTCCCTTAAGGTCATCTTAAGTCCTTCAGGCCCCGCGTCCATTATGTGGTTATTCACCAGATTCCAGATATCGGCTCCAAGATCCTTAAAAAGCGAAACGGCTCCGGGATCTATCGTGTGCATAAGGCGCATTTCTTTGGCCTGTACAAGCTTTGCGTTATTTACAAGAGGACCCTCAACGTTTATTATGACGTGATCGGAATCTGCAAGGATCTGCCTGATCTCTTCCGAAACAAGCTCCGGATCCTTCCATCTGTCCTTCATGTAGTGATCAAAGCCTATATCCCCGGTAAAGGTCAGGGTTGTCTCATTTTTTACAAGGCGGCAGAAAGTATTTCCTCTGTCCTCGAAGTTTTTGAAATAGCCATAGGAAGCTGCAGCCGGAGAAAGAAGGCAGGCTTTACCGGGTTCCGTGATCTTTTCCGCAAGCTCCACCGCCTCCCTTAAATCTGCAGTATAGTGGCAGCAGCTTAAGGAAGAGACCGTATCATAGATCCTTTTTCCCGATTCATACATGAATATATAGTTATATGCCTGATGCTCATTTATAAAATCCGTAAGGATGTCATAATCAATACCCCGGTCTTTACCTCCTATCAGGACAGTTCCGGTGTTTTCTATGCTCTTAATGGCAGCTATCGTAGCTTCGGGGATAGTGGATATGGAGTCATTGTAATAATCTGTGCCGTTCTTATTCGCCACGAACTCCAGCCTGTGATGGAGCCCCGTGAACCGGCTGATGGAAGTTCTGACCTCTTCGTCTTTGCAGTCAAAAAGCTCCGTGCTTACGCTGTATACAAATCTTGCATTGAACTGATTATGATCGCCTTTAAGGCTCATATCAAAAGGCTCGCTCTCATCCTGCCTTTTGATCACGTGAATCTGCGCCGCTGTTTCTATCTTCGGCACATTATCACCTGCGAATAAATGATCCCCAGTCTTCTGATGCTTTGTAATATTGGATTTGGCGTTAAAATATGCCTCCATGGTGCCGTAGTAATCCAGATGATCCTCGTAAAGGTTTAAGAACAGGGCTATATGTGGAGATACTTCCGTATGCGCCAGCTGATGACAGGACATCTCAAAAACTATTACCGTATCATCATCGATCCTGTCGTAGGAATCAAGGCAGGGAATGCCTATATTCCCCACAAGGAGAACCGTATGATCGGTACACTCGGAAAGCACTCTGTACATCAGTGAGGAGGTGGTGCTTTTTCCTTTGGTGCCGGTGATCCCGATCACCTTCTTGGAAAACTCTTCAAGAAAAAGATCTGTACAGGAGGTGTATTTCTCATTGTATCTTTTTACGGCTATCCCGGGGCTTTTGATTATGACATCAAATAAATCTTCATTAATCTCATCCTGGGCTCCCTCAAAGATATCAAGGCTTTTTACCTCACAGTGGCTCTTTATGAACCGCTCCGCAGACCGCCCCTCCATGCCGTAGCCCCAGATCAGTATTCTTTTATCACGCAGTTTATCAACTATCTTCATCGTCATGCTCTCCAATACGCTTATACCAAAAGCTCCCGTTTAATTACAATCCGGCACACAGGCTATGCGTGGCTCATCGCTAAACAGCAGGCTTATTTCCAATAACAAAAAGCTGCTCCGGAGAATAAAAAACCGGATGTTTCATTTTAGCATAAGCCCTATCCTCTTACAATTCACTTGGTTTGTCTCAGCAATGAATTCCTGTAGCGCTCATGGTATATCTTTGATATAATGTCTGAATGGGAAGGAAGAATGGATATATTCTTTCGGGGTAGAGATAAGTAATGGAAGGTTCTTTAGGCGACCGTCACGATGAGACGGTCTATTATGTTTCATCACACTGGGATGAGCTTGCAGTTAAGAATGTACTGAAGCTGCAGAAGCTCACAGTGTTTTTTGCTGTTGTCTATTTCCTATACCTTGTTCTCGCCTACGTAATCGTAAAAACTTTCAATCTGCGGCTTTCCTACTTTTCCGTGCCGCTGTACATCCTTTTCTTCTGGAAGATCGCAGATATCTTAAGAAGACGTCCTGACATGAAAGCCTGGCTCTCCAGGGTTGTTGTCTTCGCCTTTTTTGCAGGACTTTCTTACATCGTTTCCTATATCGATGCAGTCACCTACAGTTCATCGCCAACGGTTCTGTTCCCGCTGGTGCTGATGTCGGTTGCCGCTTTCTATGTCGATTATTTCTGGGTCATGGCAGGCCTGGAGTTTCTTATGACGATTATCTTCTGCCTCGCCACCATATCCTTAAGGGGCATCGGAAGCATGCCGGAGGGCTTATGCATAGCTCTTGCTGCCCTGACGGTTTCGCTCTACTCCTACTGGCATATACTGACCGAGTATACGGACAGAGCCTATGACAACAGGGTGCTTAAGGATGAAGGCAGCAGGGATCTTCTGACAGGCCTTTTGAATAAAGTCTCTTTCGAAAGGGAAGTAAGAAACTATCTTAACAGCCGGAAGTTACATGGCCGGAATAAAACGATCAAAAAATAAGAGCATCTACCGGCACGAGAGGTGGGGATACATATTCGTAATGCCATTTTTTCTGGCATTCCTCCTGTTTTTTTGTATCCCTTTGGCCTCTAGTGTAGCGTTTCAATGACTTCTTTACTTAAAACACCATCTTGCCGCCAGCTGCTTCGTTGTCGTCAGTCGTCGTAGCCCGCTACGACTCCTTCCTCCGCCTAGCATCTGACGACAATCTGGCATTTTAACTAAAAGA
>JAFPZU010000159.1 GCA_017417105.1 Lachnospiraceae bacterium
TACAATTCAGAGCACCGCCAGTGTGCTGAATTGCAGCGAGCCCGGCGCTGAATATTAACGTCATGCTTGACAAAAAATAGTTAGACGTGTATAACATTCATGTTAGTTGCGACTTACTATTTTTTTTGTCCGGGGGTTAGAGAATTCTAACCGGGAAGAAAGGATGAGGGATGATGCCGCTTACGTATGCATCTGCGGGAGAAGAAAACGTGATAAAGAAGATCGGAGGAAGTCCGGAGGTTAAAAGACATCTGGAAAACCTTGGCTTTACACCCGGCGGGAAGGTTACCCTGGTGAGCATACTCGGGGGAAATGTGATAGTGCGGGTAAAGGAATCAAGGATTGCTCTTAATGAAGATATGGCAAGGAAAGTAATGGTATAAGGAGGGGAAGCAATTGAACACATTAAGGAATGTAAAGGTAGGAGAGAGCGTTTCGGTTGTAAAGCTTCACGGCGAAGGAGCGATCAAGCGAAGAATAATGGATATGGGCATTACAAAGGGAACAGATATATATGTCCGCAAGGTAGCTCCTTTGGGAGATCCTGTAGAGGTAACCGTAAGAGGCTATGAGCTTTCATTAAGAAAAGCCGATGCGGAGATGATAGAAGTTACGGAAGGAGTAAAGGCATGAGTATGAAGATCGCACTTGCGGGTAATCCCAACAGCGGAAAGACCACGCTTTTTAACGCGCTAACCGGATCAAACCAGTTTGTGGGAAACTGGCCGGGAGTAACGGTGGAAAAGAAGGAAGGAAAGCTTAAAAAACATGATGATGTAGGCATAATCGACCTGCCGGGTATTTATTCCCTGTCTCCTTATACACTGGAGGAGGTAGTGGCCAGAAACTATCTGATAGAGGAACGTCCGAATGCCATATTAAATATCGTGGACGGAACAAATCTTGAAAGAAATCTGTATCTTACGACCCAGCTTGTGGAGCTGGGAATTCCTGTTGTAATAGCAATCAACATGATGGATGTCGTAAGAAAGAACGGCGATTCCCTGGATACCAAAGCGCTTGCAAAACAGCTTGGCTGCAAGATCATAGAGATCTCTGCCTTAAAAGGCGATAACATCATGGAGGCAGCGGATCTTGCCATTGAAGCAGCCATGTCGGATAAAAAGATACCGATGCACACATTCTCAGGTCCTGTGGAGCATGCTCTTGCCCATATTGAGGAGGCGATAATCCACGACATGCCGGAGGAGCAGCAGAGATGGTATGCGATAAAGGTTTTTGAACGTGATGACAAGGTTATGGAAAAGCTTAATGTTCCGGAGGAGAAGCTTAAGCATATCGAAAAGGACATTGAGGCTGCGGAAACCGAGCTTGATGACGATGCAGAGAGCATTATAACCAATGAGCGGTATGTCTATATTGCGGAACTCTTAAGAGGAATCTACAAAAAGAAGGATGCAAATGCCCTCAGTACCTCAGATAAGATTGACCGGGTGGTCACCAACAGGTGGCTGGGACTCCCGATCTTCGGCGTTGTCATGTTCCTGATTTACTGGATCGCCATGGTGGGAGTCGGAGCTCCCGCAACTGACTGGGCAAATGACGGACTCTTCGGGGACGGGTTCCACCTCTTTGGAATAGGAACGAGCGCATATGAGGAAGCGGCGGAAAACTATACTGCCGCAGCGCAGGCCATAGATGCTTATGCAGGACTTAATGAGGGCATGACAGTAGAGGACATGAAGGCGTACAAGCCTGAAGAAAATGTCGTGCCGTATACAGTGGAAGACGAGGAAACCTTGGAGCAGAGCGAGATATCTGTTTATTACGACAAGGTGCCGGATGGGGCAGGCGATGATGTAAACGCCATGAGCTACACCGATGCGGTATCGTATTTTGAAGAAAACGGCCTGGAGGAACCTGATCCTGCAAGCTATGGAATCTGGGTGCCCGGAATCCCGGTTTTAGTCGAGAGCGTACTTGACAGCATAGGCTGTGCAGAGTGGCTTAAGGGACTGATCCTTGACGGTATCGTAGCAGGCGTTGGAGCGGTTCTTGGTTTTGTTCCCCAGATGCTGGTGCTTTTCTTCATGCTGGCCTTTGTGGAAGCGAGCGGATACATGGCAAGAGTCGCATTCGTGCTGGACAGGGTGTTCCGTCGTTTCGGACTTTCTGGCAAAAGCTTTATTCCCATACTTATAGGAACGGGCTGCGGCATACCGGGAATAATGGCATCAAGGACAATAGAAAACGAGAGAGACCGCCGGATGACGATAATGACTACAACCTTCATACCCTGTGGTGCAAAGGTTCCTTTCATAGCCATGATCGCCGGCGCGATCTTCGGTGGAAGCGCATGGGTATCAACGGGTGCATACTTTATCGGCATAGCAGCCATCATCTGCTCCGGAATCATCCTTAAAAAGACCAGAATGTTTTCCGGGGAGCCTGCTCCTTTCGTTATGGAGCTTCCTGCTTATCATATGCCTACACTTACCAACGTATTAAGGAGCATGTGGGAGAGGGGCTACAGCTTTATCAAAAAGGCCGGCACCATCATCCTGCTGTCAACAGTCGTTATCTGGTTCCTTTCAAGATTCGGATGGAATGAAGGCGCCTTCGGAATGCTTGAGGAAGAAGAGATCGGAAGCAGCATCCTTGCGGCAATAGGAAATGCCATAGCATGGATCTTCATCCCGCTGGGATGGGGCAACTGGCAGGCGGCTGTCGCGTCTTTTACAGGACTTGTGGCGAAGGAGAATATCGTAGGAACCATGGGAGTGCTTTATGGCGGAGAGGGGTCTGCATGGGCAGCTTTAGGAGCGGCATTTACATCCGCGGCAGGACTCAGCTTCCTTATCTTCAATCTCTTATGCGCACCCTGTTTTGCGGCAATGGGAGCCATAAGACGGGAGATGAACAATGCAAAGTGGACCTGGTTTGCCATAGCATATGAATGCGGCTTTGCCTATGTGGTATCGTTTGTGGTATATCAGTTAGGAAGCCTTGCTGAAGGAGGCGGAAATATTTTCGGAACCGCCATAGCAGGAGCAGTGCTCATCGTATTCCTCTGGCTTCTTTTCAGACCATATAAAGAGTCTCTGGTTCTTAAAGAACAGGTGGCAGTGAAATGAGCTTTATAACAGATAATCTCGGAACGATAATAACCGCGCTTATTCTCCTCGCAGTAATAGGCGGAGCAGTGTGGTCTATCGTAAAGAAGAAAAAAGCGGGACAGTCCTCCTGTGGCTGCGGCTGCTCAAACTGCGCGATGGGCGGAAGCTGCGGCAAAAAGGGAGCCTGACCCCGCAAGATCAAAACTAATCAGCTAGCCAGTACTTTCCTTGCATAAGGGAATCTGCCTCTGGGGACGGGAAGCACCGTCCCGTCCTCAAAGGTGATGGTATAGTTCTTTAGCGACCTGACGTGTTTAAGGCCTGCAATATAGCTTTTATGAATACGGACAAAGGCCTTATCATCAAGCAGCGCGCATATCTCCTGGAGGGGCTTGTAGATCGTAAGATCCCCGTCCAGAGTATGAAACACTATCCTGTGCCTGTAGGATTCAATATAGATTATATCCCCGGTGTTGATCCCACGGGTTCCCTCCACAAAGGGCAGACAGATCCTATCTTTCATATGACTTCGTAAAGGCCGGTATCGGCAAAAAGCTTTTCAAGTATATCATCCTCAAGAAACTCCTTTTCTTTTTCAAGACGTTCAAAACGGTCATTGAAATACTGCTCCATATCAGCTCTGTGCTCTTCATGCATTCTGGCAAAGTTTTCGGCTGACTGAGTACGCTCGTACTGTTCATTTACATATTTAAGCTCAAGTCTCCTGGCAGTCTGTTTCTCCATGTTCTTCTTTTTTATAAGATCGGCCTCCTGTCTCTTTTCGACAGCTTTCTTTTTTGTGTCATCAGCCCTTTTCAACCGGCGGGATGAGGATATCTCGCTTCGGCTTTCGAATCTGAAGGAAGCAAGGGTCAGGCTTCCTGCGGATACGGCATTAACTCCCGTAAAGGTTTCCTCGTTACTGTCTTTATTTCCCACCGCAAGATCCACATGCTGTATAGTGCCGGCGCCGCCGCTTTCCTTTAAGAAGAAGCCGGTAGATCTTATTACACCGTCCCGTGCTCCGGTCATTCCCTCAAGGGTAAATTCCGTTTCCTTGTGACCAAGATATATAGCGCCGATATCTGCCTCTTTAAGATCCATAAGTATATCTTCGCCGTCACTTCCCCTGCACCAGACCTTCAGCTTATCAAATACTGCATCATTCTCATCTATCCATCCATTACCGTCACTGTCGTATTCTGCAAGATCGGCAAAGCCGTTACCGCTTTTTGTGCCGAAAAGTTCACTGCCGTCGTTTATCTTTCCGTCTTCGTTTCTATCAAGAGCCAGGAAGCCAGAGCCTCTTCCGAGCACAGGGATCTCATCTTCAGTACCGTCGGCATCAATATCAAAGAAGAATTTCTGATCCCGTATGTCCGCGGTTCCGGAAGCAATATTGACGATAAGGGGATCGCAGAGCGCATTCTGAATGGGTACCAGATTAATATTCATGTACTCCATATAACTCCGGCTCATGCTGATATCAATGGTAAAATCAATGGTTCTTCCGTCCTCCGTCTTTGCCATTCCGTCAGTATGGAATTCCGTTTCTTCATATTCCTCATAGGTTATGGCCTGTCTTGTGGTGCCTCCGAACATACCGGCGGATGAAAATCGTGCCATGATAAGCTTAAGGAGCATATTTTGAAATTGTGTTGCCGCGGGCAGGTCACTTTCTATATCTTCTCCGTTTTTTCCTTTAAGCTTTTCAAGGTTTTTTGAATACCCGAAGGCATCGGTGTCATACTTTATCGTACTGTTCTTACCTTCCGAAAAACCTCCGGCTTTTTCCTTCAGATTACCAAGTGATCCTCGAATCTCTTCAAAGGAATCAGAATCTTTAAGACCGTACGACCTTGTCCCCGCCTGACGATACTGTCTTGCGGAGGACATATTGATATTACTTTGCGCTATCCTCATATTCACTCTCCTTAATTCACTCATTTTTTTGCAAAAAAAGGCACCTGATCCAATGTGCTTCAATCCATTGAAACCGGGTGCAATCCTTGCAATATGATCCTCACACTCTATATCGGCAGGTTAAAGGATCTGCTTTATAGTCACTGCCCCAATCGACGGTAGAGAAAAAAGGTGATGAGAAAACAAAGGTTGCATATTGACATGTGCTTATCGCCGACATATAATATGCGATGTAGTTAGATATGACTAACTCCAAGAGTTAACCTTGACAAACCCGATGGGCGATAATCTTATAAAGAAGGAGGACTTATGAAGAAAAAATCAGCTTTTTCGACAGTAATGGGATATGCGGGAGGCTTCAGGATACTTACTTATCTTTCCGTTATCCTTTCGGCTCTTACCGGAGTCGTGGCGCTTTTGCCCTTTGTTTACATCTGGAGGATGATAAAAGAGGTGCTTGAAGTTTCGCCGGATTATGGAAGGGCAGTAAACGTGGTTCATAACGGATGGATGGCGGTAATATTCTCACTGGTCTATATGCTGCTTTATTTCACGGCTCTTATGTGTTCCCACACATCCGCTTTCAGGGTTGCAACGAATATGAAGAAGGCACTGCTTGAAAAGATAGCGGATCTTCCCATCGGATTTGCGGACGAGATGGGTTCCGGGAAGGTACGTCGGATCATTACTGAAACAACAGGCTCTACGGAAACGCTGCTTGCGCATAATCTTCCGGATATGGCACAGGCGGTAATAACTCCCATAGCAATGATCGTAATGTTATTTATATTCGACTGGCGGTTCGGGCTTGCCTGTCTTATCCCGGTAATAACTGCTTTTCTTATGATGTTCCGAATGGCTGGTCCTAAGATGCAGGAGGATATGAAAAAATACCAGGATGCCCTGGAGCGCATGAGCAACGAAGCAGTTGAATACGTTCGTGGAGTACCGGTGGTCAAGACCTTCGGACAGACGGTATTTTCCTTTCATCGTTTCAAAAAGGCCATTGATGACTACGGAAATTTCTGCTTAAGCTACACTGACAGCACAAGAACATCGATGACATTATTTACCGTGTTTATTAATTCGGCATTTGCCTTTCTCATAGGTCTTGTTCTGCTTCTTACAGGCGGAAGCGACGCAGGCATGGATATACTTGTCAATTTCCTTTTCTATGTGATCTTTACACCTGTTATAGTGACCACGATGAACAGAGTCTTATTTATGTCAGAGAACAATATGAAGCTGGAGGATGCGGTTGAAAGGGTAAATTCGATACTTGATATTGAGCCTCTTAAGAAGGGGAGCGAAGATATGAAGCCGCGCGATGCCTCCGTGGAGATAAAAAATGTCACATTTTCTTATTCCGCGGATTCAAAGCCTGCTTTGAAAAATGTTTCGCTAAAAGCAGATAATGACGAGGTTATAGCGCTTGTCGGTCCCTCCGGCGGCGGTAAGACAACGGCAGCCGGGCTTATCGCAAGATTTTTTGATCCCCAGGCCGGCAGCGTAAGGATAGGCGGCGTGGATGTAAGGGATATTTCAAAAAAAGATCTTATGAACACAGTATCCTATGTATTCCAGGACAGCAGGCTTTTGAAAAGATCAATAGCGGAAAACCTCCGTCTTGCAAAAGAAGATGCGACAGATTCAGAGCTTATGGCGGCGCTTCATGCAGCCCAGTGTGATGATATCATAGGACGTCTGCCCGATGGAATAAACACGGTGCTGGGATCCGGCGGAACTTATCTGTCCGGAGGAGAGCAGCAGAGGATAGCAATAGCCCGGGCAATGCTGAAGAAGGCTCCTATAGTGATCCTTGATGAAGCCACGGCCTTTGCGGATCCTGAAAATGAGGTGCTTGTGCAGAAGGCCTTTACAGAGCTTACAAAACACAGCACCGTCATAATGATAGCTCATAGGCTTACGACCATTAGAAACGCCGACCGGATATATGTTTTGGACAGCGGCGAGGTCAGAGAGCAGGGAACACATGAAGAGCTTCTTAAAAGGAAGGGGCTTTACCATGATATGTGGAATGAATACCAGAGTGCGATAAGCTGGAAGGTTACGGCCTGACTACGACGGCAGGAAACCGGTTCATCGCCGGTTGGCAGGTTTACATAAAACAAAGAAGTAGCGCGAATATGCAAATAATATTAAAATGACGAAAGGAATATGCCATGGTTAAATTATTAAGTGATAAATTTGCCCTGTCGGGACAGGGCTCAAAGGATATGATAAAGGCCATACTGGCAGTCGTGGCACAGAATATAGCTCTTATGTTCCCGGTGTCGCTGCTCTATATGTTTACCGGAGACTTTGTGAACGGAGCGGATCTTCGGGGAAATGCACTGATATATGCGGCCGGGATAGTCCTGTGTCTCGGATTTATATATTTTACATCCGTTCTGCAGTACAACACCTCTTTCAGGGCAACGTATAAGGAGTCGGCTCTTATGAGGATCTCGCTTGCGGAAAAACTCAGGAAGCTGCCCCTGTCCTTTTTTGCAAAAAAGGATCTCTCAGATCTTACGGGGACCATCATGTCTGATGTGGAGACGATGGAGCATTCCTGCTCACATATGATCCCCCAGTTTTTCGGAAGCATAATATCGACCTTTATAATATGCGCCGGTCTCTTCTTCTTTAACTGGAAGATGGCGATAGCAGCGGTATGGCCGGTTCCTGCGGCACTTATTATAGTGATCACGTCAAAGGGCGTACAGAATCATTTCACAAGGAAACAGACAAAAGCAAAGCTTGAGCTCAATGACGGAGTTCAGGAGTTTATTGAGGTATCAAGGGATCTTAAGTGTAATAACGCGGAGGAGGCCTATCTTAAAGAGCTTGAAGAAAAGGTTGACATGGTTGAAAAAAGAGCCATAGGCAGCGAGCTTGGAACAGCGCTTTTCGTGGTTTCTGCGCAGATGCTCCTTAAATTCGGAATAGGAACGGTGGCTCTTGCAGGCGGAGTGCTTTTAACTGCGGGAGAGCTTAACCTTATGCAGTTCTTCTGCTTCCTGCTTGTGGCATCAAGACTGTATGAACCAATGAGCGGAACCCTTATCAATCTTGCGGCGATCAACTCCCTGCAGATAAACGTGGACAGGATGAATGTGATAAATAAAACTCCGGCACAGGAAGGACTGCTTAAATTTAATCCCAAAGGATACGATATAGAATTCAAGCATGCCGGATTTTCCTATGAGGAAGATAAATCGGTGCTTTCGGATGTTTCGTTCACTGCAAGACAGGGAGAGGTCACGGCTCTTGTGGGACCTTCAGGCGGCGGCAAGACCACGGTATCACGTCTTGCTGCAAGGTTCTGGGACTACGACAGGGGCGAAGTAAAGATCGGCGGAGTAGATGTGAAGGACGTGGATCCGGAGGCTTTGCTGTCGGCGTTTTCCATTGTCTTTCAGGATGTCACCCTTTTTAACAATACCGTGATGGAGAATATCCGGGTGGGTAAAAAAGATGCAACCGATGAAGAAGTCTTGAGGGCTGCGAAGCTTGCAAACTGCGATGAATTTGTTCGTAAGCTCCCTAAGGGCTATGACACGGTGATAGGAGAGAACGGCAGTGAGCTTTCCGGAGGAGAAAGACAGCGTATCTCCATAGCAAGGGCGTTCTTAAAGGATGCGCCCATCATCCTCCTTGACGAGGCAACCGCATCTTTGGATGCGGAAAACGAGTCCAGGGTACAGGGAGCGCTTTCAAGGCTCATAAAGGATAAGACGGTTATGGTAATAGCGCACAGGATGCGTACCGTGGCAGGAGCGAACAAGGTAGTGGTGCTTGACGGAGGGAAGGTTGCCGAGCAGGGGACGCCTGAGGAACTTTTGAAATCCCGGGGTATCTTCAGCAGGATGGCATCTCTTCAGACCGCGGGTCAGAACTGGTCCATAGCAGGATGATAAAGAAAGGATCCGGCGCATTCATGCGCCGGATCGTTTTCACATACTATTTGTCAGATTTGGGAACCCCCGTTATCTTAAGGGTTACCACAGTTTTTTTGTTCGTGCCGTCATTGGACTTGAAAGTAAGTTTTACAGTCTTTGTTTTACCGATCTCTGCCTTGTTGAAGTAAAGAGGATACTTCAGGTATTTCCCTTCAGTCTCGCTCTTAAATGTAGCGCCTTCTTCCGCCTCTCCTAATGAGACGATCTCAGGATTACTGCTGGATGCCAGGCAGAGCTCTTCCCTAATATAATCAGCTCCTGTCATATCCATATAGATTGAGTCGTCAAAATCCGGGTGTCCGTCAGCACCAACTTGTATGGTATAGTTAAAAGTACCGCTTTTTTTGTTCCATACGGGTGGCTTCGTATCATCCCAGCCATCCGGCGTTATAAACCATCTGACACCTGTGACAGCTTCAGAAAGTGTCACCTGACGCTCACCTGCTTGTCTGCTTCCGTCGGAAGCTTCAGCGAGGGCAATGATATTTACATCATAATAATATTCCGTGTCATCAGATAATCCGTCCGGCTTCGGAGGTTTGTAGTCAGCAGCTTTTTTGGCTACAGTGAGTTTTCCTGATTTGGAAATAGCGGCAAGCTTATCCCTTTTCCACTCCGTCGTCACATCCCTGTCAGGCAGCGTACTATCATCTGATACGGTGTATTTCACTACGGCCTTATAGTCCCAGTTAACCTTTGGAACGGAAGGCTTGCCGTAGGTATTGCCGGCAGTTCCGATAAACTGCGCGCTTTTTCCGGGTGCCACGTATAACTGACCGTTCTTTGCGGTAACATTTACCGATGATACAGGCACGACAGCCTTTACGGTAAGGACGGCCTTTTTTCCGGTGCCGTCCAGCGCCGTAAAGGTAAATTTGGCAGTGCCCGCCTTGCCGTTGGATCTAATTATGAGGTCTCCGCTTTCTTCGTCGTACTCTTCTATAGCAACATGGTAATCACTGGAGTGAGAAATCCAGACAGGAGTTATCGCATCTTTCGTCTTCGCTGATACTTTTATCCGTATCTCATTCTCGGATACCTTTGTTTCCGGTGTATCGACGGTGAAAAGCCTTACGGAGGAGAGGGATCCGTTCTTAAATACAGGGGTATTTAACTCAGGGTCAAGCTTTTTATTCGAGGATTCGGTTAAAGCCATTTGTGTGATCGGAGATGTAACTCCTATTTTCTGATACACGACAAGATTCGGATCATTATTAATTTCAGCCTTCAATCTGAAGACATAGCCGGGTTCAGCCGTCTTTTTCACAGTAAGCTTTCCGCTTTTTTCATTAACTGATACATCAGATGAGGCAGGGTCGATCTTATTCTCTGATACTACAGACCATTTTACGCTTTTAATATTTCCGGCAAGATCCTCTGTCGTAACGCTGTAGCCTATGCTTTTACCCTGTGCAATGTACATCCACTCATCCCATATTTTAATACCTGTCATGCAGATACGGATATTATCAGCTGAAGGTTCAGTCTGTTTTATCGTGATATTCTTTATTGATTTAACCTTGCTGACCGTTCCCTGCGGGCTTTTGTAGACGGCTTTCAGCGTAAAGGCTTTGCCGGCCGTCGCTCCGGAATGAAGCAGGGTGCTCATGGGTATTTCTTTTCCGGGCTCTGATTTAAGCTCTGCCGTGCCGTCACAGGCGGGAGTCTTCCCGTTTACTGTAAAATCCACAGAATAAGCGATGGCATTATCGGGGGCGGTTATTTTAATAACATCATTGATGCTAAGAGTGGTATTGTCCGTAAGAGGAGTAAACTCTGTTTTTCCCTCCGCTTTCCATAAGACCTCCGGTGTATTCAGCGTATTATCCTTTGCAGGATCATCCATCATCGCCGCCACGTTTACTATGCCGGCTCCGATACTCCTGTCGGAAACCTTTGTTGCGGTCTGTTTAAGGATCTTTTCCATTTCATCAGGCGCAGTGTAACCCTTGGCGCTCATATAAAGGGCACAGGCACCTGCAGCCACCGGACAGGCCATGGAAGTACCCTCCCAGGAAGCATACCAGTCGTGATGATCTTCTGTTTTCAGTCTGTTGGCTGATACGGGTTCATCTTCCGGTGTTTTGTTATCGTGTCCGTTCCAGGTTGAGAATATATCAACCCCCGGGGCCGCTATGTCGGCCCAATCTCCGTAGCAGGAAAAAAATGCCCTGTTTCCCGCCTGATCTACAGCGGATACAGCGATCACATGCTCGTAAGCCGCAGGATAATGATATGAGTTAACCCCCTCATTTCCCATGGAGGCAATCACGGTCACTCCGGATTTATATGCATTGGTTATTGCTTCCTGATAGGCATCATTGTATCCCGTGCCGCCCAGACTCATATTTATTATATCAGCCCGACGCTCCCCCTTTTCTGCACCATTTTTTTCGTCATAGGGGGAGGGGTATCCCGCCACATAGTTTAATGCACGTATTATATTATCATCGTATATGCCAACATTACGGGCATTTGCTTCATCCCAGGTTGCAACGGGGATACCGATAAGCGATACTCCCGGAGCTATTCCGATACCGCCTTTTTTATTATCACCTGACATTGCGATGATCCCGGCCACATGAGTGCCATGTCCGGAGGTATCAACAGCTTCTTTGGAATAAACCACGCCTTCTTTCGCTTCAGGAACCCTGTAGGTATCCTTAACGATTTCAATTTTTGATCCGTCGAGATCTTCGTGATCCTTATCGATTCCTGCGTCTATTACGGCTACCCTTATGGCTTTGTTTCCTGAAGTAGTCTGCCAGGCTTCATAAGTCCCGACCATATCATGCATCCACTGATAGCCGGCTTTTTCCTCACCCTGCTCATCAGGCTTCCAGGGATCTTTTTCATAAAACTTATATCCTGGTACGATGGCCTTATCATCAAAGCTTAAGGAAGCATCCCTCCAGCCGGCTCCTGCTTCTAAGGATTCATCCCCGATACCTTCTTCATCCTCCGTGGAACCAGGAATCGGATCTTCTATTTGTGTTAAATGGTTTGGACTTACTATGGGAAGTTTAAGTGCGGGATCAAGACCGGCAGATACGGCCTCGGCTACGGAAAGCCCAGGATCCATTATCATGGCAACTGCCAGCCCATAGGAATAGTCAAGAAGCCGGGCGTTATAGGCTGCGGCCACCTGCTCGGCGTATTCTCTTGAACCGGCCATATAGATGATCTCCTTATCTGCATAGTCGACACCGGGAGTAAGGTTCTTAAGGTCATCCGCCATGCCACAAGCGGCGGCAGTTTCCTTGTCCTTAATGTCCTCTTCAGTGAGGACAAAATCCTCCGGCATCCCGGAAAGTCCATAAGGAAGTCCTTCCACGGTATCCTCCTCTGTAAGAGAGTCCTGGGAAAGCACCGCCTCTTCAACAGTGATCTCATCTGCAAATACCGCTGTACTCTGGGTTAAAAGCAGAAGCACGGACAGTACTGCAGCAAGCATCCTTTTTGAATAATTTCTTCGTTTCATTCGTTTCCCTCCTTATCTGCCGGATTAAACCGATGAATTACTATGTATATTATTATTGCCAGAAATCAAAGTCAATCAAAGTATAATCTGCCCGGGCAAGCCCGGTTTTCGGCGAACATTGAAAACGCTTGTGAAATACAAGCCGATTGCTCCGCTTCGCTTTCGCAATCGCTGTCCCTCATTCGCAATCCGGGCTATCGCCCTGCTTGCTCATGAAGGCCAGGTTTTCTAATGTCCGCTCGAAAACACGGGCAAGCCCGGTTTTCGGCGAACATTGAAAACGCTTGTGACCAAATCTGTGTAAAAAGAGGCGAAATCAGTGCAGGTTAATTCTGTTTGTTTCATTCGGGATATAGTACATCAGGAA
>JAFPZU010000160.1 GCA_017417105.1 Lachnospiraceae bacterium
ACGACAAAACTCTTTTCGTTTTGTCGTTTACTGCGCCGGATTTTGGCCGCTGAAAGCGGCATATTTCCTTGCAAAATCCGGGCGCATCCGCCGGAGGCTTTATAGTAAGCGAAATTATTTATTTCGCTTACTATATTTGCTGCAGGAACAGTATCAGCGCTTTCAACATGCCGGTTTTCGGGGAGTTCTCCGGTTTCTTCCGGTTTCTTAAGGAAGGCCCTGTTTGTCCAATGAGCAAAAAGAGACATCATCATATATATGAAACAGGGCATGGTAAGCAGGAAATAGTAATCATAAGGAGTGCCCAGATGCAGGGCCGCCCAGGTAATAACTGATAGCAGTATCCCGAAGATCCTCAGATAATGTTCTCCCGATTTTCTTGTAGGGATGATAAGGGAGGCGATAAAGCAGGTATAGCAGATTATTATCTTGCTCTCCCATTCCCAGGAAAAGGTTTCGTAATAATCCGTTCCCCTTTTATAGGCAAAGACAAACGCTGCGTAGATAAAATCACTGAAAGCGCCGTTAAGGACGAAATAAACGCAGACAGGAACAAAGATCATAAGAAATCCTAAAAAGAAATATCCGAGGATCCCGGGCAGAAAACGGAACTTTCTTTTCATGAGGAGTACAATGACAACCGTAACCGCCGCGGCCCCCATTGGCGCGCAGGTTGTGATCTTTGAAAGCATCATAACCGCAAACGAAATGCCGAATACCAAAGACGGAGCGAAGAACTCTTCATACTTCTCTTCCTTAAGGTATTTAAGGGTCAGGTATATGCAGGCATAATTAAAAGGCAGCATATATTCTTCGCAGGTGTTTCCGCCCCAGAAAGGAGAAAGAGCCACAAAAGCCGTAACCGGGAAAATGATCCAGGTCTGCCAGGCTTTTATGTACAATCTGCAGGTTTTCCAGATGAAGATCCCGGAAATTGAGGCCGCTATGCATTCTATTATGAAAATGCCGACTCTTCCATGGCAGAAGAACTGCCCTATGGCTTCAATAAAAAAGAATACGGGCCCTTTAAGGTCAAAATAATCCCTGTAGGGTACCATGCCGTGGGTGATGGCTCTTCCCATCATGCTGTACCAGGAGCTGTCGTAGCCGTAGGAATCCTTGAAAATGGGACTTACCCAGCTTGCAGACAGCAACACAAATACGCAGCCGCATATGATAACGGCTGCGTAAGTGCATATTGTCTTAATAAGATCAGTCTTCGTCCGAGATGTCGACAAGCTTATCCTTCCTGGCTTCTACTTCAGCCTGCTGTACATCAAAAGGAGCCTGCTCATAGCGGTTGAACTCATAGGAGAAATCTCCGGTACCTCCGGTCATGGAGCGAAGATCCGTATTGTAACCAAATATATTGGATTCGGGAATCTCTGCTTCTATTATCTGCCTCCCGTTTGAGGTGGGTGTCATGCCTAATACCCTGCCGCGGCGCTTATTAAGATCACCCATGACATCTCCCGTATATTTATCGGGAACATCAACCTTAAGGGACATTATAGGCTCTAAAAGAACCGGATTTGCCTTCATGAAACCGTCCTTGAAAGCCATGCGGGTAGCCATCTTGAAGGACTGCTCGGAAGAATCTACCGGATGATAGGAGCCGTCATAGAGCACTGCCTTGACACCGACTACCGGATAGGCTGCAAGAGGGCCTCTGTCAACGGAATCCGTAAGGCCTTTTTCCACTGCCGGGAAGAAGTTTTTCGGAACGGAACCTCCAACCACCTCTTCGTCGAATTCATAAGCCTTAGTATTGTCTCCCAAAGGCGAGAATCTCATCTTTACATGGCCGTACTGTCCGTGACCGCCGGTCTGTTTCTTATACTTTCCTTCCACATCAGACTGTCCGATTATGGTCTCCCTGTAAGCAACCTTCGGCTTGCTTAAGATGATCTCTACCTTGTAGTCAGAGAGGAGCTTTGCTTTAACAACATCAAGATGCTGGTCTCCCATTCCAACTATCAGAGTCTGACGGTTCTCTGAATCATTGATATTCTTAAGGGTCAGATCCTCAGTACACATCTTCTGAAGCGCCTGCGAGAGCTTGTCCACATCTCCCTTATTAACAGGCCTGTAACGCATGGGATTGTAAGGAGTCGGAAGCGGGATCATGGCGTAATGTATGGGATTTGCCTTCGTGGAAAGGGTGTCCCCCGTCCTCGTCTGATCAAGCTTTGAAAGGGCTCCGATATCTCCTGCATGAAGCTCTCCTATTTCGGAAGTCTTGCTGCCGCAGATCGTATAAAGCTTGGATATCTTTATAACCTGATCCCTGGAATCGTTGTAAAGCTCGTCTCCTGCTTTTACAACGCCGGATGCGACCTTAATGATGCTGTATTTTCCGATATAGGGATCAACGATGGTCTTCCATACAAAGGCTGACTTCGTCTTGGAGAAGTCATAGTCAGCCTCAAAGACTTCCGAGGTCTTGGTGGAGATTCCCGCAAACTTCCTGCCCTGAGGTGAAGGAAGATACTTAACGATATCATCAAGAAGCGTATATATTCCCTGAACCAGCGTGTTGGAGCCGCAGCATAACGGAACTATCGTGCCGTCGCACACCGACATGTGAAGCGCCGCCCTTATCTCATCATCAGAGAAGGTTTCTCCGCCGAAATATCTTTCCATGAAGTCTTCCGAGGTCTCTGCCACTGCCTCCATCAAAGACTCCTTATAAGTAGAAAGATACTCGCTCAGATAATCGGGCACATCACACTCTTCCGCTTTGTTCTGAGCGTTCCATTTGAAAGCTTTTTCAGACACTACATTTACATAGCCCACATATTTTTCGTTCTCTCTTAACGGGAAGTTAAAAGGAGCGATCTTTTTCCCGTAAAGCTCCGTCAGGTCTTCAAGAATCTTTCTGAAAGAAGCATCATCAATATCCATGTTTGAGATATAGAAATATCTTGGAATATTGTATTTTTCACAAAGATCCCAGGCTTTTTTCGTGCCGGGCTCTACTCCTGATTTGCCGTTGATCACTATGATGGCTGAAGCAGCGGCTGAAAGGGCTTCTTCAACTTCTCCCACAAAGTCAAAGAATCCGGGGGTATCAAAAATATTGATCTTGGTATCTTCCCATTCTATGGGTACCACCGAAGTGGAGATGGAGAATTTCCTCTTCTGTTC
>JAFPZU010000161.1 GCA_017417105.1 Lachnospiraceae bacterium
CAAAGAAATAACATAGGTTATCAGAAACTGAATAATTATAGTAAACGACAAAACTCTTTTTGTTTTGTCGTTTACCGCGCCGGATTTTGGCCGCTGAAAGCGGCATATTTCCTTACAAAATCCGGACGCATCCGCCGGAGGTATTATAGTAAGCGAAATTACTTATTTCGCTTACTATATTATCAGCTAAGCCTGCCTTCCGGAAGATTTCCGGAAGCATACCCCCGTATACGGGCAGGCTGCAATCACTAAATCTTAGTTGTGACCCTTCATGTTCCTTATCGGAATATTTGCAAAGAGAGCGGGTCCTGTCCTCTCTTCGGGATTATCTCCGTCGACCTGGGTGATCTTGATATCAAGACCTTCCTTGTCGATCTCAACGTACTTTGAGAGTACTTCGATAATATCGTTCTTTATTCTCTCCATGATCTCAGGCGAGCAGGATGACCTGTCGGAAACCAGAACAAACTTAAGTCTGTCCTTGGCCGTCTCGCCTGATGACCTTCTTCTGAAAAAATCACCAAATGACATGTCAGCCTCCTGTTCAGTTCTTGCTGAAAAGCTTCGCGAAAAAGCCTTTCTTGCGCCTGAGGTCAAGATACGGTACATCTTCACCCATTATCCTGTTGCATATATTGATGTAAGCCCTGCCGGCAAGGGAATCATCTCCCGCCAGCGGCTCGCCGTTATTGGTCGCAACGACGATCTGCTCATCATCCGGCACGACTCCGATAAGCTTGATTCCAAGGATCTCAACCACGTCCTCAGCGCTCATCATATCGCCTCTCTCCACCATATCCGGGCGAAGCCTGTTTACGACAAGACGTACATCGGACATCTCATTGGCTTCCAAAAGCCCTATTATCCTGTCGGCATCCCTTACAGCGGACACCTCCGGTGTCGTAACTATTATGCCCCTGTCTGCTCCTGCTATGGCGTTTTTGAAGCCCTGCTCTATACCTGCCGGAGAATCCATGATGACATAGTCAAATTCAGCCTTAAGATCCTTTGCAACCTCCGCCATCTGCTCCGGTGTCACTGCTGACTTATCCCTTGTCTGGGCAGCAGGCAGAAGGCACAGCCCGTCATATCTCTTATCCTTGATGAGAGCCTGCTTAAGCTTGCAGTTTCCTTCCACAACGTCCACAACGTTGTATACGATACGGTTTTCCAGTCCAAGTACCACATCAAGGTTTCTAAGTCCTATATCGGTATCCACAAGGACCACTCTTTTTCCGAGCTTCGCGAGACCGGTACCTATATTTGCCGTGGTAGTGGTCTTTCCGACTCCGCCCTTCCCTGATGTGATGACGATTACTTCACCCATTTTTTCCTCCAGTCAAACCTTTACTTATCCTCTCCTGCCTTAGTGCAGCATCCCACCGGGATCATCCCCGGTTTAATTCCGTGACTGCTCCTTACGGCTCTCATCCGGCTTCGCAGCAGCCGGTCTTCTTCTCTTTCTGTAAAATTTATTCTTTTTCAGCAGCTCGCTTCCAAGATCCGTTATCACGATATGCCCTTCAGAGATAAGGGCAACCTCAGGCACCATGGTATCCTTCCTTGCGAATAACCCCTTCTTCTTCGGAGCGGTATCTGCGGCTATCGCCATCGCATCCGAGATCCTAAGCTGTATCGGATCCATCTCCATGGCAAAGATAAAAGCATCCCGGTTTCCGAAGGCCCCTGCATCGGCATTGCCCTGCAGTGCTCCAAGGACAAAGATGCAGCCCCCTGCCGTTACGGAAGCCCCGGGCTTCACATCCCCTATTACCATAAGAGAGCCCTGAGTCTCCACATTCGCGCCGGATCTTAAATTTCCCATAAGCACTCTGCAGTTCATGGGATCCACCGCAGCCTGCAGATTTTCTATGGTAGCCATCATCTGCTCACGTTCCTTTTTAAGCTCCGCAAGCTCCTTCTCATGACCCGGATCAGGCCCCAGAAGTCTCTGGAAATCTTCTTCCAGTTCCTTATTATCAAGAACGATGCCCTCGCACTTGACTTTGGTATTCTCCGCCAAAAGCTTTAGCACCATCGCAGCCTCAGCCTCTGAAAGATTACGTCCTTCGATGGACAGGATCACATGCTTGCTGCCAAAGATCTCGGCCGCATGTTTGAACTTATCTTCAATTCCGGGAAGCAGCTCCTCGAAGTTTCCGTCCTCCGGAAGCCTTAAAACCATACCCGATTTCACACCCTTAAGCGTGACTCTTCCTGCCATCAGATCACCCCTGTTAATTAGAAATTTTGATTATTTCCACCTTCTTTTACTGCCTTAAATATGCTCGCAGCCCTATAATCATACACCAAGAAAACGCGGTAGAAAACCCACAACATATTGTGGCTCAACGCTATAATCATGCGTATTAACATAATATATTGTGGATAAAATAACAGGGTCGATCATAGATTTTTCCCGTCTTTTCAACGTTTTTGAGACTTCTAAAAACCTTCATAACGCGCGTGATATAATGTCTGTTGCATAATAAAAGAAGACACCGACCGGACCGGTGTCTCCTCTTTTTTTAAATTTTTTGTTTTATGTAAATCGCGCGATCCGATTTTCCCGATCCGCCTCCCCTTACTTTTTCACAAGCAGCGACTGTCCCGTCATCTCGGCTGGCTGGGGCATACCCATGATCTCAATGAGAGTCGGCGCTATATCGCAGAGCTTTCCTCCCTCGCGAAGGGTATACGCAGGATCATAATTATAGAGAATGAAAGGAACAGGGTTCGTCGTATGAGCGGTATGAGGCGCTCCGGTCTCATAGTTGACCATCTGCTCCGCATTACCGTGATCCGCGCAGATAAAGAGCGCTCCGTCCATCTGCTTTACGGCATCCACTGCAGCGCCCACGCACTCATCTATCCTCTCTACAGCCTTTATTGCAGCCTCAAGTACTCCCGTGTGTCCTACCATATCGGGATTTGCGAAGTTTATTATTATCACATCATACTTACCTGACGTGATCGCAGCGTTAAGCTTTTCGGAAACCTCCGGTGCACTCATCTCAGGCTTCAGGTCGTAGGTTGCAACCGCAGGTGAATTAACCAGGGTTCTGTCCTCTCCCTTATTCGGCTCCTCCAATCCTCCGTTGAAGAAGAAGGTTACATGAGCGTATTTTTCTGTTTCAGCGATACGAAGCTGATGCAGTCCGTTATTTGCAAGATACTCTCCAAGGGTATTCGTTATCTCTTCCTTCTTGAAAGCCACGAATTTATTCGGTATGGTTTCATCATAGTCCTTGAAGCAGACATAGGTAAGTGGCATGAATCCCTTCGCCCTCTTTAAGTGCGCTATGGTCTTCGTGTCGGAAGGATCCCCTCCCTGGGCCTTTATATCCTCATCTGAGAAGCAGAAAGCCTTTGTAATCTCCCTTGCTCTGTCGGGACGGAAATTAAAGAAGATCACCGAGTCATTGGGCTTTACAAGAGACACGGGAGAGCCGTCCTCGTTTACTATTACTGTAGGCAGCACAAACTCATCCGTTACATCCTTATCATAGGAATCCTGCATTGCCTGAACGGGATCCTTTGCTTTCACGCCCTCTCCAAGTACAAGGCTGTCATAAGCCATCTGGATACGATCCCAGTTGTTGTCCCTGTCCATCGCGTAGTAACGCCCGGAAAGAGATGCCACCTTACCGACACCGATCTCCTTAAGCTTATCCACAAGCTCCTGAAGATACCCCTTGCCTGATGCAGGCGGTGTATCTCTTCCGTCAAAGAAAGGGTGCACGTAAACCCTGTCGAAATTCTCTTTCTTGCACATCTCTATGATCGCATAGAGATGGGTATTGTGACTGTGTACTCCGCCGTCTGAAAGAAGTCCCCATATATGAAGGTCAGAGTTTTTCTCTTTACAGTTGTTTATTGCCCTAAGGAGCTCTTCATTCTTAAAGAAGGTTCCCTCTTCTATGTACTTGGTTATCAGGGTAAGATCCTGGTAGATGATCCTTCCTGAGCCGATATTCATGTGACCTACCTCGGAGTTACCCATCTGCCCGTCGGGAAGACCTACCGCAAGCCCCGACGCATAACCCTTCTGAAAAGGACACTCCGCCATCAGTTTGTCCATCACCGGCGTCTTTGCCATATAGATCGCATTCGCCTCATGATTGTCCGAAAGACCGTATCCGTCCAGCACCATCAAAACTACAGGTTTCTGTCTCATATTTTATATTCTCCTTCCCGCGCCCGGTACCTTACCGGTCAGCAAAACCTCTTCAGTTCTTCGTTATACCTAAACCCCGCTGCCTCAAGCTTTTCAGTTATCTCCCTCTTATCAAACCCCTCGGAAGAAGCCATATCCTCAAGGTCTTCGTACTTATCCCGAAGCCCGGTATTTATATAACTCAAAAGCATATTGGGATCCTTTGGCAGCATAATCACCTCATTTAATACATCACGTTTCGACGCCCAATAAGTGCGCAGAACAGTATCAATGATACACCCATTCCCTCAAAAAGCCAATACACCCGGATAATCGCGGGCACAGAGTACCTGCCAGGACAGATATGTTGGGACAACATATCTGTCCTGGCTCAGCCAATACCTGAAATAAGGCAATACTATTTTTTATTCATAACCTTAACAGCATTGATAAAATCAGACTCCGGCATCGGACGTGCAAAATAGAACCCTTGTATGAAGTTTACGCCGAGACGCTCCATGGCATCCAGCTGCTCTTTGGTTTCGACGCCCTCGGCTACGGTCTCAGCCCCTATCTGGTGGATCATGTCGGCAGAGCTTTCAAGAAGGGTTCTTGCATTTTCCCTGTCCTGCTCATCCTCCAGCATGAAAGGTGACTGCACTATCGTCTTGTCAAGCTTTATGATGTCAAAGGGCATCATGATGATCCTTGAAAGAGAAGAGTACCCCGTACCGAAATCATCCAGGGAGAAATTAAAGCCAAGCTTTGAAAGTTTATAGACATTAGCCTCCACCGTACCCGTGAAGGTATCGTCAGAGGTCTCCGTTATCTCAAGATTTATCTGGGACGGATTCACATGATACATCTCCACCATTCTCTTCATCTTACCGGCTATGTCATCCTGGAGCATATCGGATACAGAAAGATTCAGCTCTATGTACCTGATGCCAAGATCCTTCAGATTTCTGCCTGAGATCATTTTACAGACCTGCTGTACCACATAGTCATCTATTTCAACAATGGAGCCGTTATTTTCCGCAACGGTTATGAAAAGATCCGGCGGTATGAAAGTCTCGCCGTCGTGAAGTCTTAAAAGCGCCTCAGCGGAGACAAACCGCTTTTCCTTAAAGGAGTAGATGGGCTGGTAATATACCTCCAGATTTCCGGACTCCACCGCATGACGCACCTTCTCATCCACCTGGCGCATATATTCCTCACTTGAAAGATCAAGGGATGTGGCATCTATCTCCTTCCTGCCGAACAGGATCCCTTCCTTCATCGCCATATGAATAAGATCCATGAGTACGGTACTGTCAGGAGCCATCTTAGGTATCTCTATAAGACTGGTGCAAAAAGGCAGCTCCATCTCATAAGCTTCCGTTCCGAAGGTCATCTCAAATCTTGAAATAATGGATCGCTGTACCTTAATGGCCTCTTCCTTCTTTCCCTTTTCTGCAAGGAATACGTATACTCCCTGATTTATCTTGTAAAGCTCTGTCCCGTCGGATATCCTCTTCAGCTCGCTCATGACCGACTGTCTGAGCTTCATCTCGTTCACCTCACCCAGAAGCTTCATGAAGGAAGCGGAGCCAGGTATTATGAGAAGCACCATGGACACTTCAGCTTCATGCCTGTCCAGATAATAATATCTCCTCCGTATCTCTTCCTTGAAGGTCTCGGGGCCAAGGAGTCCGGTTTCGGCATCAAACTGGTCCTCAGGATCCTTAAGGCTGAAGAACATTTCCGCAAGCAGCATCGCTATTACAAAGCTCTGTATCTCAACCTCAGGGTACATCATCTCAACTGCCGTTGCAGCCAGTGATGCCACAAGCGTCAGGAAGACAAGGATCGTTCTTTCCGTTGAGGAGGTCTTTTTATAGATCAAAAGCACGCAGATACCTACGGTAAACATGACGAGATCACAGAAATATGCCGCATCTCTGAAAGTATTATGAAGCCCGAAGCAGGCGCAGATTATAAAGATGATATCAAGTCCGAAAGGCACTCCCACAAGGATCACGGGCTTCCAGATTCCAATATTGTAGGTCCGGTTTATAAAGAGGAACAGGATCGTAAGCGCAATGCTGACGGCCGTTAAGATCCAGGAGGATACGTAGAACGGAACCTTAAGCTCTCCGTAGATCTGAGGGTTAAAAATGAACGCCAGACTTAAGCTCGCCGAGAGAAGCTCCGAAAGCAGCGCCGCAAAGATGATGTTATTATCCTCTACCTTATCAAGCCGCTGCAGAAAGAAGGTATAGGCAAGACACAGGAGAACAACAAATGCGGATATATCAAAGTAGGTTCCTGTTCCCAATATCCTCCCTCCTTTCCATCATGAATCTGATAAGGTCAGCGCCAGAAAGAAGTCTGGACATGGCAAAGCCCTGAAGCTTGTCAGCTCCGACTCCCACCGCATAGTCCTTAAGCTCATCATTGTCGATGCCCGCCGCCTTTATTCCTATGGACAGATTTTTCATCATGTCAACGGCGCAGCGTATCAGCGTATCGGCTTTTTTCGATATGGGCGCCGAAGACAGAAGATCCCGGTTTAAGGATACCTCCTTAAGATGCATCTTAAGCATCATCTCCGCATCGGTGTAGCCGTTTCCGTAATCCGTAAGCATGAAAGAGAATCCCGCCTCATGGAGGGCTCTTATATTCTCCTCAAGAGCGTAGTTGTAGTTGATCATGGTTTTTTCGGATATCTCAAGGGTCACAAAAGCCGGATCCACCCCGTGCTCCAACGCTGTTTCCATGACCCAGGCCGCAGCACTCCGCATAAGGAGAAAGGCATTTGAAACCGGGATCGCATATTCATTTATATCCCGTCCCGTCAGTCCCGACTCCCTTATGAACTCAAAGCACACCCTGAAGATATGCTTTATGATGTTTACGGCAGTACCGTTATCCTCTGCGATGGGGAAGTATTCGGAGGGCGCTATCATGCCAAACTCAGGGCTTTCAAGCATTGGCTTCATCTCTACGGAATCAAACCTCCCGGTGCTTACGTTTCTGACAGGCTGATACTTGAAGTTAAAGCTCTCACTGGGTATGGCCCCGAGAAGCAGCATATCTATACTGCGTCTCCTGCCGTCTCTTTCAAGGTCTATGCTCGATGCCTGGATAACATGCTTCATGCGGTGCCTGTCCGGATCGGCAAAGAGGGTTATGATCCGCTTTAACTGCTCCGTATCTTTAACGTCATCCGGCCAGCCCACGTACATTGTGCAGTCGAAGAGCATTATGGAATATCTTCCCGTGGAGAAAGGAGCGGAGAACCGCTTTCTTATCGCATCCATAAGAGTGAGGTGGGTAAGATCCGCCCCCTCCTTTATCATGAGCACAAACAATCCTCTGTCCAGTCTGTATACCGCCGCATTCCTTGAAATCTTGGACATGAACTCCGCAGCCTGACACAAAAGCACCGACGTCGTCTCATGCCCTATGCTGTTATCAAGGAAATCTACGTTATCTATTGATACGGCTACCATCCTTGTATTCCTGCCCCGTCTTATCCTTATGGCAGCGTTTACGTAGAAAGCATAGTCATTCTGAAGTCCGGTGGAAGAATCAATATAGTCCCCCGGCCGTTCTATGGTGATATAGAGAGTCAGCATGATCACCGCGCTGAACAGATTCTCCACCTTTATGCATCTGTCAAAAAACTGAAGCGTAACGCCAAGAGCTGCGAAGAGCGAAAATGAAAGCAGTGATACGAAAACCGAAGTGCGTATATTCCTTCTGTAAAGCATCACATAGTTCAGGGATACAAAGGTATACCAGGCCGCTACAATATAGAAGATCCACATATACTCCCCGCGGTAATATCTGCCTGCCTCAAAGTAGAATATCGCCCGGTTTATCGGAGTGAGCGTAAGCACTGTATAGGCCGCCACCAGCGGCGCGTAGGATAGTATCGCATCCGACAGCTTCGAAGAGTCAATATTCAGTACTACTCTGACATACTGATAAAAAATAGCCGGACAGGCTATATGAAAGATCATGTAGATATAGGTGGACACGTACATCACATTTGACTGGGTGAAGAAAGTATCTCTTCCTTCAAGCACCGCATTCTGTCCCAGGCTCGAGATCAGAGAACCGGCTGCCGCTACGAAAACGGCACCCAAAAGATACATGAATATCCTGTTCTGTGTAAGCCTCATGCTTCTGTGCACAAAAACCGTTATGCATATGAGCACGCAGAGGATACATGCATTTATGTCAAAATAAACTACGTTCAAAAAAAACCTACCCCCGCAGATCGACCATCTGTGTATTTAAATTCATACATAGTTAATCATACCATAAAACCGGTCTGCATGGGTAGTCTTTATTGTTCTCTAACGCTTATCAAAGAGTAAGTGCCAACACATTAGATTGAGCAATTTTCCTGATTACCACCCTGCTCTTTATTCTACTGTAACTGATTTAGCGAGATTTCTGGGTTTGTCCACGTCGAGGCCCTTGGCCACACTTATGTAGTATCCGAGAAGCTGGAGCGGTATCACCGCAAGAGAGGCCGCAAAATGCTCCTCTATCTTCGGGACATACACTGCAAAATCAGCAGTATCCTCTATCTCATAGTGCCCATAAGTAGTAAGTCCCATAAGATAAGCGCCCCTTGCCTTGCATTCCACCATGTTGCTGACGGTCTTCTCAAAAAGACCGCTCTGGGTCAGCACTCCGATCACCAGGATCCCGTCCTCTATGAGGCTTATGGTTCCGTGCTTCAGCTCGCCTGCCGCATAGGCCTCCGAGTGAATATAGGATATCTCCTTCATCTTAAGGCTTCCCTCAAGGGACGCCGCATAATCAATGCCCCGTCCGACAAAGAACACATCCCTTGCATTGGCATACTTTGCCGCAAACCACTGCAGCCTCTCTTTGTCGTTTAAGATCTTTTGTATCTTATCCGGTATCGTCATGAGTTCGGAAATAAACGCCTTATATTTCTCCTCATCTATAAGCCCCAGCGTCTTCCCGAACTGTACCGCTATAGCATAGCAGACTATAAGCTGTGTACTGTACGCCTTGGTGGTAGCCACCGCTATCTCCGGGCCTGCCAGGGTATAGAGCACATGATCCGCTTCCCTTGCTATGGAAGAGCCTACCACATTCACGATGCCAAGTGTTAAAGCTCCAAGCTCCTTTGCTTCCCTTAATGCCGCAAGCGAATCCGCCGTCTCACCCGACTGGGATATGATGATAACGAGGTCTCTTTCATCAAGGATGGGCTTTCTGTACCTGAACTCTGAAGCAAGCTCCACCCTCACCGGTATATGACTAAGGTCTTCCAGCACATACTGCGCCGCCATTCCCACATGCCAGGCCGAGCCGCAGGCAACTATATAGATCCGCCTTATGCCCTTTATATATTCCTCATCCATCCCGGCATCGCTTAAGTCGATCTTTCCGTCTTTGATAAGGGAGTTAAGCGTATCCTGCACGGCCTTCGGCTGCTCATGGATCTCCTTCATCATGAAATGCTCATAGCCGCCCTTTTCCGCGGACTCCGCATCCCACTCTATCTGTACCGCCTCTTTTTCGATCTCATCGCCGTCCAGATTATAGAAATGAACCTCTCCCGCCTTCAGGCAGGCCATCTCCTGATTCCCTATGTAATAAACACTTCTTGTGTATTTCAGGATAGCAGGCACATCGGATGCCACAAGAGTCGCATCATCCGTAACCCCTATGACCATCGGCGAATCCTTGCGGGCCACCCAGATCTCGTCAGGATGCTCCTTAAACATCATCGCAAGAGCATACGATCCCCTCACCCTGACCATGGTCTTCGCTATGGCATCTATGGGACCAATGCCGTACTTATTATAGTAATAATCAACCAGCTTCACGGCGACTTCCGTATCCGTCTGGGAATAAAAACCGTAATCGTGCCTTATGAGCTTTTCCCGAAGCTCCTGATAATTTTCTATTATCCCGTTATGCACTCCGACTACATTTGAATCCTCGGCACCGCCATGTCCCGGACTTCCCGATGACATATGGGGATGAGCATTTATCTCGGAAGGTTCCCCGTGAGTTGCCCACCTCGTATGACCTATGCCGACGGTACCCCGGAGAGCCGCGCCGTCATTGGTCTTTTCGGCAAGGATATTAAGCCTTCCCTTGGCCTTTACGACCCTGACCCTGCCGCCCTCATCACGGACTGCCATGCCCGCTGAGTCATAGCCCCTGTACTCAAGCTTTGCAAGCCCCTCCAGTATGACGGGGGCCGCCTGTTCACGTCCTACGTATCCTACTATCCCGCACATATCGCTTTCCTTTCCTGTATCCTAAATACCGCCCTGCGCACTGTGCCACAAACTCCGGCAAAAGATACCAATATCCGTTTTTCAGTAAATATGAAATGCAGCCAAGAACCAGCTTTTTGCCCTCTCCCTCGGAAGACACCGCACCAAAAACCTCGGGATGCTCTGCCTGGGATCTTCCAAGGTCTATATTGCGCCTGTACTGCTCCTTAGGAGTATAGTTATGACTGTGCCTCACCTTGGCCCCGGCCGCGTAATAAATACTGTACCCCCTCTTAACTGCCGTATGGGCATAGATCATATCCTCATTAAAGACGGTATGCTCTATATGACCCCCAAGCTCTTCGTATATATCCTTTCTGTAACAGGCGCAGACATCCGAGCAGAAATAAGTTTTGATCCCAAGCTCCTTCTCATCCGCTTCCGTCTTCTTCCTGTCGGTGTCCGGATAATTAAAAAGCCGGTTGTAAACCTCTATGGGAGAAGCTCCCTTACGCGGAAGCTGCCTTGCATAGGTCACCGCAATGCTTTTGTCATTCTTAAAAGGCTTCAGCAGCTCTTCTATGAGATACCCGTCTTCAGGATCGGCATCCTGAGTCATATAAATGAGAAATGCGGCATCAGAATACCCTGCCGCTTTCTTTCTCGTGCCTCCATGGTCAAAGTCTTCCTTTGCCAGATGGTGTACCTCTGTATTGGTAAAAAGCTCAAATCTCCCGTCCTTCTTCTTAAGCTCATCAAGATACCTTTCTTCGGTATTCATTATGATGATCTTCTGCGGAGGAACCGTCTGCTTCCCAAGCTTTTCTATTATATCACAAAGAGCCTTGTCCGGCTTATATGTGAGGATAACGACATCCACGCTTTTTGAAGATATCGCGCCGTCCATATAAGTTAAAGCCCGCTCGCTACCCTGTCATTCTCGATCTTTTCGGATATGGTCTGTACGTTAGTCGTGGGTGAATAACCTGAAGTACCAAACAGGAACGTATGCATTTCGGCCACGTTATATACCAGAGTATCCGGAACTACCATGGACTGCTTGCCTATATGTCCCGTCACATTCTCAAAAGGAAATCCCCTGGTCTCTGCTATGGTGTAGCTTCCCACCTTTGAAGCGTAGCTTGTAAACTCCGCTGCCGTAAAGCTCGTCGTTATCTGAGGCAGCACATCATCCAGGATCTTGTTAAGCTGCGGCAGCGAGGCCTTCTTTGCCTTGGCAACGATCTGGGATATGACCTCCCTCTGTCTCTCTGTCCTTCTGAAATCGGACCCTGCGGTATATCTGATACGGCAGTAGGCCGTAGCCTGCAGGCCGTTCAGAGTCTGAAGCCCGCTCTCCGTCACAGCAGTGAAGTTTCTCGGATTCTTGATCTTACCCTCGTTGGGGCCCCCGAGATCCATTACTATACTGAACTGATAATCATTTATGTAATCGACTTCCTCAGGCTGGACATTTATCTCAACGCCTCCGAGATCATCTATGATATCCTCCAGCGCATCAAAGTCCACGGTAATAAAATCATCAACGTTCATATCAAGGTTCATGTTGAGCATCCTGATGGCCTGCTCGGGTCCGCCCTTGGAATAAGCCGAATTTGCCTTGTTATATACAGGATTCTCCATGCTGTCTACATTAAGGTAGGTATCCCTGTAAACAGAACACATCTTCACCTCATTTGTCTTAAGGTTAATGGAAGCAATGATGATGGTGTCAGACCTTGTGCCGCCGGCATCCACGCCGAAAAGCGCCACATTCTTGTAATTCTTCATCCCCCAGTTGTCGGGCTCGGTATCATCAGTCTCTTCCCCCGTACCCTCCAGGGCTGCCTTCAGTTCGTCATTAACGTATATCTGGCTTTCCTTTAGCTCCGTCTTATTGACCTTATCCCACTTCATTACGATGAATAAAGCCACGATCAAAGCAATAAAAAGCAGTATCTCAAAGATAAACAGAAAGACCTTTCCCTTTTTCTTAGGCTTTTCTTCCCCGCCGCGGGAACCCTTCTTTTTAGGAGCCGCCTTTTTCTTCGCTTTCTTCGGCTTCGCGACGCCCTTCCCCCGGACTGCCCTGTTGCTCCTGCCGGAAACTTTCTTCTTCGCTCCCGAAGACCTCCGCCTTACCTCAGGCTCCTCCTCATAATAATCATCCCCGTCATCATAGTATTCGTCTTCATATTCGTCATCGTACTCATCTTCATAGTACTCTTCTTCGTCATCATAATACTCATCTTCTTCGTAGTACTCATCATCCCCGCCGTAATACTCATCACGGAGATCCTTGCCGGTGAGTGCATCCATCACCCGCTCATCATTATCAAAGCCCGCATAACTGTTCCGGTCAAACTCCCCGAACCCGTTATACTCCTCATACTTTCCAATCCCCGAACGCTTCCGTCCGTCCCTGTCGCTGCCTGCCATTACGCCCTTCCAAAACAGTATATCCAGTGTCCTGACACATAGTAATTTAATTTACAATGTACCAGTAAGCCCCAGTCACTTCTTACCCGGGCAATTGTTACATATTTGTTAAACCAAAGGAAAAGTATATCTTAAATACAATATCTAGTCAAATATTTTTGCCGAAACACAAGAAAGAGGGTGCATCCACCCTCTTTCGTCACTGTACTGTTTTATAACGACCGTTTAATTGCCGGAGCGCATCTTTGTGACCATATCCCAGTTAGCCTCCCATGTGCCAACTCCCCTGTCTCTTGCAAACTTCTCCGCATCATTCCTGTTATTAAACCGCTCCATAACGTTTCCTCTGTCATCAAGAACTTCCCAGTTTCTGTTGGGATCGGCACCTATGATACCACTCGAATTGAATATAGCGCCTCCGGTAACCTGATCGAGCTCGTTGTCATCGATTCTTCCATTGATCTCAGCCATTTTATTTTCCTCCTTTGATTATACTGATACGGATCTTTCTCTGTTATGTATCCGTCTCATCTTCCGTTCTATATATTTATACGACCCTAAATCCATTCTGGCAGCAAAAACTAAAATTTTCTTCGTCTAAATCGTTCCAAAGCG
>JAFPZU010000162.1 GCA_017417105.1 Lachnospiraceae bacterium
AGGTTAACCGCATATACCGCGGAACGGCTTTTCAAATCGGCAGTTAATTTCGTTCGCGAGTATAATTTCGTTCGCGAGTATAATTTCTGAACAGCTCCTTACGATAGAAAGATCTGCGTTCACACATTACACAGAACTCAGTCATCCTCTCTCTGAAATACAGGTATGTACACCGGCTTCGCTGTGTTGCTGTACGGTTCGCGTCTCCAGCCAAAAATCTTATACAAGTTCCAGCCGCCCAGCAGACATTCCTGGAAATCAATCTCACTTCCTTCTGAGGGAGGATCCCATACGCCCCAGACGTATATCCCTTCTTCATAATCATCCTGCGGGCCTCCGCTTCCCTCCCAGGATTTCATTTCCACAATATATGGATGCCCCATGATCTCGCTCCGGTACGGTTCCGGCATATTTTCGATATACGGTGATGTTTCTTCATTATAATATTCCCGGTACCAGTACTTGTCCTCTGCTGCATACCAACCCGCAGATCCCGTACCACTTGCCACATAGTCCCAGAAATCCGGATCGTATAAGTCAATTTTTGCACCTAAATAACATCTCTGCTGTTTAATGTTGCCCTTCTGCGTAAAGGTCCGGTATCTCAGAACGGAGAGAGAGCCCACTACCATTCTCTCCTCAACCATTGACTTCTGCTCAGTATAGCGTCTGTAAAGCAACTCCCACCAGGAATATGCCTCTGCGGCTGACTCACCTGTTCCCTTGTTTACAGCAACTTCATAAATCTCCGGATACCACTGGTAAATATGCAGACTCTTCACACTGTGATCCGGGTAATATGTGACCTCTCTCCTGATAGCGTTTCCCTTCGGAGGTGCATTATACGCCTCATATGTTATTTCTTCCCCTTCAGAGGGTTCGATCCCATCAGCTCTTTTTTCGATGATCTCCGCCTCTGACGCGTCCTCAATTGCTTCTTCTGTGATATCCGGTATGCCTGCGCCTTCTTCTTTGATGTTTTCGATGCCGTATAAATGCGCTATGCGCATTTGGCATCGTTCTGTCTGTTTAGCACCGACCGTAGCGAAGCGAAGACCGGCGAGGCTTTCTGATGAAGCAGATGAGCGCCTGAACAAGTCAAATTTGAAGATTTATTTATGAACAGATCCTAAGCGTCTATTGACAATCTTATTTGTCCTCAGTAAAATATACTCGTGCGTTACTTACTCGACAGTTAGTAACGCGCGAGTATATGATATGTGCACTTTTGACGCTGAATCGGACTGAGGCAGGGGATGAACCTGAGGAGGTGAGCAGATGTTTCGAGGGCGGAGCAGAGAACTTACAGAGCTTAACGAGCGGTTTTTGATGAATACGAAACAATTCGGGATCATATATGGGAGGAGGCGCATAGGCAAGTCTGCTTTGATCGAGAGATTCATGAAGGATAAGCCGGGGCTTCTCTTCCAGGCTAAGGTTGATAATTCTTATGGAAACCTGAGATCCTTTTCTTATGCGGTAGATAAGCTGACCGGTCTTCCGACAGGCTTTGTGTTTTCAAGCTGGGAGGAAGCACTGGATGCCGTAGTGAAACATTTTAAGGGGAAGCGGTTCATTCTTACGATTGATGAATATCCATATATCGTCTCACAGGATGCCTCTTTTTCTTCCATACTTCAGGATTTCTTTGACCATGCTCCCGAAAACTGCTTTCTCCTTCTGTCAGGAAGCAATGTATCATTCCTGGAAAAGGAGCTGACTCACGAAAAGTCACCATTATACAAGAGAAAAACATTCGAAATGCCCCTGGGTCCGCTTGAATATGAAGAAGCAATCTTGTTTCTTGAAAAATACAGCATTGAGGATAAGATAGGATTTCTCTCGATCATGGGGAAATATCCGTATTATCTGTCAGCGATCGACGACGGCAGGGGATTTGAGTGGAATCTGAAAAAACTGCTGTTCAATGAATACGGCAGCTTCTTTTCGCTTCCGGATCAGGTGCTTTCAAACTCTACAAATGCACAGGATGTCTATAATGCGATCCTGCAGTCGATCTCACTCAGACATAGAAAGCCGGGGGATATCAGCAAAGATATACATGAGGAAAACGCCAAGGTGTCTAAATATCTGGATACTTTGACCGGGATTGGAATAGTTGAGAAACGAAGCTCTTTTATGGGAAATAAAAAAACAAATTATTACGAAATTTCAGATCCCATGATACGCTTCTGGTACAGGATCGTTTTCAGAGATCAGGAGAGGATCCGTATCAATCCGGACGGAGTGTATGCAGAAGCAAAGGATGAGATAAAAGATTATATAAACCATGGATTTGAGGAGGTGTGTCATTATTACATGGAGTCGTTGAATAAAAACGGCAGGCTGCCTGCAATCTTTCCTCAAATAAAGAATTATACAGCTGACAATTCCGTTCTCGGCAGATCCGTCGAAATAGACGGGGTTGCAGAAGCAGGCAACGAACTTATTATTATGGATTGCAAATATAGAAATAAGTCGTACTCTAAAGCGGTATTTGAACATTTACTGGAAAGCAGCAGCGTTTTTTCAGAACGATACCATAAACACTATTATCTTTTTTCCAGGTCGGGTTTTGCGGATGACATGAGTGATATATCGGAAGCCGTGAAATTGACGGCAGAGGATATGTTTTAACCTTCAATCAAACAAATCGGTATAATGAGTCTTATGCGTAAAATAACTTTCGGGGAGGATCTGCAATGGCTATTAAAATCAGTGCTTCGTATGACAGCTTTCGAGAATTAAGAGAGAGCGGTTCATATTATATAGATAAGACGGACTTTATAGAAGAGTATCTTTTGAATAAGTTTGATAAGGCAATCGCGTTTACCCGTCCCAGACGATTCGGTAAGACATTGACTATGACGATGTTAAGGGATTTTCTTGATATCAGGCAGGACAGCAGGGAGATATTTAAGGGGCTTAAGATCATGGACTGCAGCAGTGCGGTTGCTGATTATATGAATAAATATCCGGTGATCTTTCTTTCCCTTAAGGAGGTATACGGGCACGAGTATGAACAGGTATATGAGAATCTTCGATTAATTATTGCCAATTGCTGTAAGAAGATAAACGACATTGTGAAAAGTGATAACTTACTCGAATCCGACAAGGATTTATTCAGGGAATTGGAATTTCAGAAAGCCGACAGATCGAATACTATTGCGTCTCTTGATATCCTTTCAAGAGTGCTTCATGATCGCTATGGCAAGCCGGTGTTCGTGATCGTAGACGAATATGATGTTCCGATGGCAAAATCGCTTAACACACCCGCATATGACAGGGTCAGGGATATGATAGAGCATATGCTGAGCTTCGTATGCAAGACCAATGATAATGTTAAGGGCGTGATATTGTCAGGTTGTTTGTATACCGTGAAGAACAGCACATATACAGGCGTTAACAACATTATTCCATACAGCATCCTTTCCCCGAACTACGCAGCGTCAATAGGCTTTACGGATGTCGAAGTTAAAAAGCTGCTAGAGGATGCAGGTATTCCGGACAGATATGAGATTGTTGAAGAATGGTACGACGGATATATTTTCGGCCGGGATAAGATGTTCTGCCCGTGGGATGTGCTTTTGTATGTGAGATCCGTGCTGGACGGCTCATATAGTGAAGCAATGGGACCTGAGAATTACTGGGTTAACACGTCAGAAACAACACAGAATATAATTCACGGTTTTCTTGGCAGAACAGGGAATGCGAATGAAAGCTTCGAACAATTGATCGCAGGGAAGACGATAGAGTGTACCGTTAATGACAGCCTTCCTTATCATCTTATCCATGAGAACGGAGATAACCTGTGGTCTGCTTTATTGGAAACAGGTTATCTCACCAAGGCGGTTACCGAGAAAATGAAGGTGATTCCGCTCAGGATCCCTAACAGGGAGATTAAAGCTGTATTCAGACAGGAGGTGTGGGAGCATTTCAAGGATCATGTTGATAATGTGTCTGTGAAGGATTTTGTAAATGCGCTATGGGCGGGCGAGATAAGCAATGCACAGTCTGCGCTTGCGGGGATCCTTGAGGCGGCATTGTCGTTTTATCATGAGTATCATGAATACAGCTATCATCTGATATTGGACGGATTCTTTACCGGCTTTGGATATACCGTGGATTCGGAACGCGAAACAGGATACGGACGAAGCGACCTTATGATACGGGATCCCGGCAGAAAGCGCGGGATGATCCTTGAGCTTAAACATGTGGAACGGGAAACGGAAATGCAAGCAGCGCTTAAGGAAGCGACGGATCAGATCATCGTGAAGAAATATGAGAGCAGGCTTAATTACGAAGGATATACTACCCGTCTTAAGTATATTATGGCGTTCTGCGACAAAAAGTGTCTGATCGAAGCCGTGCAATGAAAAAGAAAAGCATCCGTATCATTTTATTAAAGAGTCTGCTTATGGTGTCCGTCGTGACACTGGGACTTATATCGGTCATTTTTTCAGTTATGCAGTACAGGACGCTCAAAAGCCGGGCTACAAAGGATATGCAGGCAAACTGCAGCGCCATAGCGGACAGTTTAAGACAGTCCGTTAAGGAGATGGATACCATTCTTTTATATTCCATCGCATCTTCCGAGCTTAAGGAAGACTTTAATGATTATATGAACGCGGAAACTTCCATCGCGAAATACCGCAGCAGGCAGAAGCTTGCGGGAACGATGATCGCGCTTAAAGGCTTTGATTTTTCCATAAGGCAGCTGAATATCTATGATGATGAAAGCGGCGGCTACGGAGTCGGAAACTTCAACGGGGAGATAGACGGAAGCGTTAAGGATGAGGTCTGGTATGACAAGACCTTGGAGAATGCCGGGAAGAAATACGTCCACGCTCCGGCTGCCGATCATACGGCATCAAGAGCTGCGGGTATAAATGACGAAACACTTTATTTTTCGATCTGCAGGCTGTTTTATGGTGATATGCATATTCCCCTGGGCTTTCTTGAAGTTAAGGTATATTACAACGAGCTTTTTGAAAAGCTTAAGTACGAGGGCGGTGTGCTGAACCCGGTCATTGCGATCTACGACAGCTACGGGAGGCAGATATATCCTGCTGAGTCTGTTTTTCCTTATTACTCATATCTTGAAAAAGGCACCGGTGAAATAAAGAATACCTACTCGGGGAAAACCCAGTATCTCTGTTTTGCCGAAGATGAAGAGGATGGCCTTACCGTAGCCATGGCTGTGGATGATGAGGCCTTTATGGAACCTGTGTACAGATCCTTTATTCCTCTGATAGCAGCAGTTTTTGTGATCTTTGCGGTGTGTGTCGGGCTTTCGGCTGCTCTTTCCAGACAGATGAGCGATCCCATAAGGCGGATCCATGAGTTTCTACTAAAGGCTGAGAATGACCGGTTTAAGAGGCTGCAGCTATCAGATTCGGGCGTTCTTGAGATCGATACGCTTAGAGATTCGATCAACGAAAGCATCCAGACAATAGAAAGCGCCACAAATACCATGCTCACCTTAAAGGAGCAGGAGATGCAGGCCAGGATGCTTGCCCTGCAGTCCCAGATGAATCCCCATTTCCTTTATAACTCACTTACCATGATAGGAGAGATGGCAGACCGGGGAATGACTGATGAGGTGTCTGATATGTGTGAGGACATCACGGCGATACTGCGGTATATTTCGTCTGATAAGGAGCAGCGGATAAGCGTAGAGGAGGAAATGGAGCAGGTGGACAGATTTCTGCACTGCATGAAGCGAAGATTCGGGGACGGGCTTGATTACCGCTTTGAGATCTCGGATGAGATCTTAGACTGTATGGTGCCGAAACTTTGTGTCCAGCTTCTCGTTGAGAATTCCATTAAGGCTGTTACGACACGCAGAGCACCCTGGGAGATACTGGTTAAGGGGGATATGAATGAGGATAACTGGCATGTTACGGTCTTTGACAACGGTCCGGGCTTTGACCCTGACGTAGATAAGAAGCTAAGGGAGAATATGGACAGGATACTTGAGACCGGAGTTTTGCCGAGCCTTAAGATAGAGGGTATGGGGATCCTTAATATCTTCATAAGGCTGTATCTTCTTGACGGGATACCCTTTGTCTTTGATTTCGGAAACCGTAAGGAGGGCGGCGCCTTTGTTACGGTAGGAGGACATATACATGATAAAGATCGATCACTATAATGTACTGATAGTTGATGATGAATATATGCTCAGAGAGTCTCTTCAAAGAAGAATAAGTGAAGCCGATGAAAGCTTTAAGATCATGTCTCTTTGCGAAGAGGGAAGAGCTGCTTTAAGGGTTCTGGAAAAAGAGAGCGTTCAGGTTGTCTTTACAGACATCCGCATGCCTGAAATGGACGGACTTGAGCTTGCAAAAAAGATACATGAAAGGTACCCGGAAATACTGACTGTAATACTTACGGGCTATGCTGATTTTGAATATGCGCAGGAAGCCATAAGACAGGGAGTTTTTGATTATCTCCTTAAGCCTGTTTCCGATGAAAAGCTGACGGCAGTGCTTGAAAAGCTTTCCGTCAGGCTGCAGCAGGACTACGAGCTTCCGGGTGAAGATACGCTTTCGGGACTGAGCGCTGAGGAGATAGTGTCGAGAACCGAATATTACATAAGGGAGCACTTCAGGGAAGAAATAGATTTCGGACTTCTCGCGGAGGAATATGGATTTTCTCTTGCTTATTTAAGCAGGATCTTTACAAAAAGCCGGGGAGAATCCCCGGTAAGATATCTTACGGGGATAAGGATGAAGGAGGCGAAGAGGCTTCTTGAGACAACGGATGAGCCGATAGCCAGAGTCGGTGAGCTTTCCGGATATCCCGATCAGTTTTATTTCAGCAGGAACTTCAGGAAGGAAACAGGAGAGAATCCGACGAAATACCGGAAAAGCCGGAGGCATTGAGCACGCTGCAGTTCAGCGTACCGCCAGTGCGCTGAATTGCAGTACAAAAAGAACCGTCCCCGGTTTTTCTGATTATATACGCCGAAATCATCTGACACCGGAGGCATGAGCTTCTCCCTGACCACTCATGCCCCGCTTCCGGTATCTATTGTCTGTCAAACCTTTATATTGATCTCACTGCCTGTATATTCAAGCTCATTCTGTCTCTCTCCGTTCAGGAAGATCTTAATCCTCCGGTTTTCTTTCATTGTCCTGAAGCTTCCCTCGCGTCCTGATATCCTAAGCTTCCTGTCCTTATCCGACCAGTGAAGCCTTATCCTTTCATACTCTCCCTGCTCATATTTATAATCATCACCCGCATCATCATAGAAGGTGAAATCTCCATCCCTTCCGGTATAGACATGGATCTCAAGAGGGCTTTCGTTATCCTCCATAGCGTACGTAAGCCCCTGCCGCATGGGAATGATGCTTCCGCTTCCTGCAAATACAGGGATACTGTCGATCTCCGCTTTAACGGCTACAGTCTGGCCTCCTTCATATTTTTTATTGTCCCGTATATCGTACCAGTCACATCCCGAAGGAAGATAACAGGATATGGCTTTATCCACGCCTTTTAGTTCTCTGCTCTCCGCCTCATAGTACATCGGCTTTGTAACGGGACACACGAGCAGGTTTCTTCCAAACATAAATTCATCTGATATCACCGCAGCTTTCGTATCATCCTTAAAATCAAAGAGCAGGCTTCTCATTATGGTATCATGCTCAAGCCTTACTGCCCCTGCCAGGGAATAAATATATGGCATCAGCTTATATCTTAGTTTTATGGCCGATGCTATGGCATCATAGAACATATCCCCTTCTCCTCCGAAATTCCAGATCTCCCTCGGAGTATCCGTCCCGTGGGAGCGGAACATGGGAAGAAAGACTCCCATCTGAAGCCAGCGGACATAGAGTTCGCAGTAACCCTTATCCTTAACACCCTCATCATATCTTCCTGTCCAGAACCATTTGGGGGTGGGATCGTTATTACAGCCGCAGCCCCTGTTTTTCCACTCTTTGCCGACAGTAAAGAATCCGCCGATATCAAGCGTCCAGTAAGGATAACCGGAAAGCCCCATATTAAGCCCCTCCGTGATCTGCCGTCTTAGCGTCACCCAGGAAGCACAGGTGTCTCCCGACCAGAGCATCGCAGCGTACCGCTGCCCGGAAGCATAACCCGATCTTGTAAGATTAAGAACCCTTTTATCCTTCGTAGTCTTTCTCTGATTCTCAAATATACCCTTCGCATGAGCCAGGGCAAAAACATTCGCCTTTTCCGGAGGCAGGTATTTCTTATGCTCGTCCCCAACTATCTGATATCTCTTCCAGGGCTCCCGCTTGATCTCTCCGCCCCAGTCAGGCCCGGAAAAAGGCTCTGTCGAGTCACACCAGAAGGAATCAAAGCCCTGATCGAAAAGCCCCTCCTTTGCCTGCTTCCAGTACACCTCTCTTGCTTTTTCATCAAAGGCATCATAGGTTGCAAGATCATTCAGAAGCTGACCGTTTGCCATAAATTCATCATAGTTTTCCGTGCCGGAGTTCATATTGGGCCATACGGATACCATGGTATGCACATTCATTTCATGAAGCTTTTTTGAACACTCCTTCATGTTCCCGTAACGCTTACTGTCCAGGATCTTATTCCCCCACTTATCCTTCTCCCAGGTATTCCAGTCCTGTACCACGCAGTCAAGAGGTATGCCAAGCTCCCTGTAATGCGAAGCCACCTCAAAAAGCTCATCTGCCGTATAATACTGCTCCTTCGACTGCACATAACCGTAAGCCCACTTGGGAAGCATGGCGGCGTCTCCCGTAAGATACCTGAAGCCTGCTATGATCTCATCCATGCTGTATCCTGCCACAAAGTAGTAATCAAGACAGGGTATGGTATCAAAGAACATATATGACCCGTTCTCCGTATCGGAAAAGGTCATAAGAGCAGTGCAGTCAAACAGAATACCGTACCCTTTATCGGACACAAAAACCGGCATTGGTATCCTCATATTATGCTGATAAAGATACTGTACATGACCCCTGTAATCATAGATTCCCTCTTCCGCCTGTCCGAGGCCGTGTATATGCTCATCATCCCTGAAATCAAAATAAAGCCTTCCCTGCAAGGCCTCGTGATCGAAGACTTCCTTAAGGTTCTTAATAAAGTTTCTCTCTCCGTCCACGGTCTTTACCCTGTCAATAACCGGCTCTTCATCCCCCGTGGTGTACTTCATAACGGGTATCTTAATAAACTCCTTTTTTCCTTCACTAAGCAGGATCTCTCCTTCATCATCCATCCAGACAGTTTTAAGATCCTTCTTTGAGATCCTTACTGTAAGAGCTGCGGTTTCGATCGTAATGCTCTCCTCGGTCTCATTCGTCGCTGAAAACTTTCCCTGTTCCTTCAGGCATTCAGGAGATATCAGCATCGAATCCTCCTCCGGAAAGGCTTCCTTCCCATACCTGCATCTTACTATATTGTCTTTTATAAATGAGAACTCCAGCCTCTCATTATCATTCGTAAGCAGGATCTTCCTGCCGTTGTTTTCCGTATTCATCTTTTTCCCTTTCCCTTCTGTGGCAATTCACCCACATGCTTTTTGTAAAGTCTGTAAAAATTAGACATATTCCTGAACCCGCACTCCATCGCTATGGAAGCCACTGTCCTGTCCGTAGTAAGAAAAAGCTCCTGCACACGGTTCAGTCTGAGCATTGTCAGATATTCGCTGAATTTCCTGTTCGTCACATTCTTGAAATAAGTGCTGAAATAATTGGGGCTCATATAAGCCTTTCTCGCCACCTCTTCAAGAGTGAGATTGTCGGTGAAGTGGGAATTGATATAATAGACAGCCTCCTCCAGCCTTTTCATGGAACGCTTTTTTTCGCCAAGATCGATCGACGTATCTGTCCCCTCTTTTTCGTAATGCCTGATAAGAAGCGTCAGTATCCTTAAGATATCGGCTCTTATCATCCCCTCATAGCCCTTCTCCCTGCGTCTTGCCTCTCCCGCTATCTCCTCCATGATGTCATGCATCTCCCCGGTTCTGTCATCTGTCGAGGGAATAAGATTTTTGAAATGGCTTCCAAGATACAAAAAAGGCTTCAGGTATTCATCGCTTACCGTTCCTGCAGGATCTGATATGACCTCCGGCGCAAAGGTTAAGACAAGAACCTCCATGATACGTTCCGTTACGACCCATCCGTGAGGCTCTACCTGATTGAAGATTATGATATCCCCGGGCTCCACCGGATATTCCATACCATTTATATAATAAATTCCGTAGCCGGACAGCACACAGGTTATCTCGCAGAAATCATGATAATGAAACCTCTCGGCATCATTATCCGTTTCCTTCAGCGTAACCTTTCTTATGAGCACCGGAAATTCCTCCGGCAGCCTGGTATTGTCCTTGCATATGACCATAAAAAGCGCCTCCGACTTCTATCAATCTTATCACCGGAGGCGCTTTTATTCCAGAACAATCGCGTTATAGTATACTGAGCAGGCGCCAAGACAGACAACGTATCTGTCTTGGCTTTCAGCCACATCAGCCGTCTATTATTTTGAAGCCCATGTATCTTGAAAGCTCTTTTATCTCCTTCACGTAATCCCCGAAGATCAGCACCTGATGGTGGCCGAAGCCTGCAAGATTATGCATATAAGTCCTTGCGTCATCCATCTGGATATAGTAATAAGGACTGCAGTATACATCATCATACTCGGTGCGGATGACCTCGCCGGTCTTAAGACACATCGTATCTCCTGCAGGGTTAAATCTTCCTAAAGTCACCTTATCCTGCTCATTCTCGGTGAAGTCAACCTGCAGCTTTCCACCAAATCCCTGTCCGGTGAAAGCCCAGAGCTTGTAGTTAAGGGGCTTCGTACCGTAGCCGTTCATCTGAAGCGCCGGTACCGCATGATGGATACGAAGCAGCTCGTCCGTCTCGTGATTAGGGTTACCCATGAAGCAGGGACGGTTCGCGGTGTACTGCATGACGCACATCGCCATGAGGGCGTTCAGATCCTCCTCGCAGCCGCTGGGGATGCCCTCATCCTTCATGATGGAATGACACATGCAGGGCGTGAACTTACGGTTCTGCGGGATCTCAGAGGTGCAAAGCTCATGACAGGCTGTAGTGAAAGCGTTGCACTGATAGACATCCATCATCTTCTTTGCGGCAAGGTAATACTTGATGTCATTTATGAACCATTCCGTATTTACCTTTGTATCTTTGGAACCGTTTATTATCTTGTCAGCGATGGGCTTTGCTTCCTCATCGGTGATCTGATCCATATACTTTGTTATCTCATAGAAGGGAAGCTTGATAACTTCAAGACCGTATTTCTGCCTTAAGATCTCGGGATCCCGGATAAGGCTCTGGATACCGAAGGTAGGCTGTGCCGCTGCCGAAAGACATAATACCCTGGTACAGGCTATAGCCTTCCTGACCCAGAGATAATGAAGTATCTCATTAAGATCCTGCATGTCCATGGCCACATAGGCTTCAACTCCGATGCTCCTGCAGTAAGCTGCAAAGTCAATGCCCTCGTTTCCGTTCTGCATGACGACAACAGGCTTTTTGTACCGCTCAAGCTTGGGAATGCGCCACCCCATGCAGAGGAATATATCCGACTTCTCCATATCCTGTTCTATCTCGGCGTACTTTTCCTCACTTACGACAAACTTCTCCTCATACCTGCAGTCGATCATCGGCATGAGCTCAACTTCCGGAATGACATTCTTAAGCTCCTCTCCCATCTGCGCGAAATACTTATCCGCAGCGGCAGCCTCGGCTTCCTTTGTCATCTCCTCCTTGTGTCCTGCCCTGCAGGGTCCCTCCCAGAAATGAGAATGCACAAGACATCCCACTATAGGCCTTACTACAAGCTTTTCTTCCATTGCAAGTTTCTTCATGATACCCTCCGTTTATTTATTACAGTTATAAAAAAAAGACCTTCTGATACGATCAGTATAGGTCTTCAATAAAGGGTAATCTTCTGTTTTTCTTTCCTGAATGTGTACTATCTTACGATTATTATTATCCAAATCTCTCCATAAGCTCATCAACCAGTGAAACCTTATCCTTATGCACTGCAAAACGGAAAAAGGAATCTCCCTTTACTCCCTTTATCACATAATCGTGGTTCTCGACCTTGAAAAACGGCTTCTTAAGCTGCTTCATATAAAGGAACGAGCCCTCCATGCATTTAAGCTCTTCTATATCCTCATCCGAAAGCGGTTCCCCCGTCATAAGGTCAAAGGCATCCCACCCCGACTCCGTGCAGGCTTCAAGCGACTTTCTTTTATCCGTTATCGTCATGATATCTCCCTCATTGCCTTAATAAATTCATCCACATCCTCATAAGTATTGAAGGGCGAAAAGCTTACCCTGAGCGTCCCCTTATCTCCGCTTCCTATATATTCGTGTATAAGCGGAGCGCAGTGAAGCCCCGCCCTTGTCACTATCCCAAAGCTGTTCTGCAGGATATAGGCAAGATCAGAGGGGGGCAGCATATCAGAATAAAAACTGACAACAGGTCCTCTTATCCCTTTTATCTCCTGTCCGATAACATGTACTCCTTTAATATCGGAAAGACCCTCTATAAGCTTTTCCGTAAGCTTTCTTTCCTTATCTTCTATCTCTCTTATTTCCCTCTCAAGGATCCAATTAACCCCAGCTGAAAGAGCGGCTATCCCCGGGGCGTTCTGGGTTCCCGCTTCGTACTCGTATTCGCCGTCCTCATAAAGGATGCGGCTTGAATCAAGTCCCGTACCGCCAAACCTTAAGGGAATAAAGGAAAGCCCCCGCCTCACATAGAATCCGCCCGTTCCCTGAACTCCCATCAGAGATTTGTGCCCCGTAAACGCTACGGCATCAGCCTGCCACTTATCCGTCATAACTTCAAGGCATCCGGCGCTCTGCGATGCGTCAATGATAAAAAGCATCCCGTATCTTTTGGCTATCTCCCCCAAATCACGGGCATCCTGCACCGCTCCCGTTACGTTGGAGCAGTGATTTAAGATAAAAGCCTTTGCCTTGCCCTGTTTTGCCTCTTTTTCAAAAGTCTCCGGATCCACATAGCCGTTTTTATCACAGGGTAATAAGACCGGCTTCCCCTTCACTCCCGGCAGATTAAAAAGAGGGCGCAGCACGCTGTTGTGCTCCGTCACCGTTGTGATCACCTCATCCGCCTTAAGCTTAAGGCCGTATATTATGGAATTCAGGGAATCGGTAGAGCCTGAAGAAAAAAATATCCTGTTAACATCCGCTATTCCAAGAAGAGCGCCAAGCCTCTTCCTGCAAAGCGAAAAAACATCGGAATTATCGGAAACTCCCGCGCTTCTGAACTGTCCGGAAGGAAGCAACTCAAGAGCCTCCTCAAAGGTCTTTTTTACGATATCGGGTTTCGGATAGGAGGTTGCCGCGTTGTTAAGATAGATCATGCTAAGCAAGAAGACCCGTAAATTCTATGAAAATGCCTCCCAGGACTCCGAAAATGTACAAAAGTCCCGCGATGACAAGGTTTTCCTTCATATGGTCATTGACCCTGAAAAGTACCAGAAGTCCAACGCCTGCGCCGGTGAGAAGTCCTGACATCATGGCTCCCGCAGACATCACTTTTTCAAGATACAGGGAAGTCAGCGCCACCGATGCCCCGCAGTTTGGTATAAGGCCTATTAAGGCTGCGATAAACTCACCGATAACAGGCCTTCCGATCATGCTGTTCCTTAAAACATCCTCCCCAAGGAAATGAACTACCGTATTCAGGGCAAAAGAGATAAAGAATACAAAAATGAATACATGGAAGGTATGAACGAGAGCAGGTTTTATTATCCCCTCCTCTTCCTCACAGCTGCAGTGTTCCCTTTCACACAGACTCTCTATGTCCCATTCCTGCTTCTTCCTGCCGGAAAGCCTTAAAACAAGATCTACAATAAAACCCGTGGCTATCCCCATCACTGCCTTGATCACAAGGATCCTTATAATAAGTGACATCTCGGCCTGTTCGGAGATCAGTATGGGAAGCATCTCATCCGAAGTGGAAAGATAAACTGCAAAAAGTGTCCCTAAAGATATGATGCGCCCGGCATAAAGATTTGATGCCGCCGCGGAGAAGCCGCACTGGGGCACAACTCCCAATACTCCGCCGAAAAGCGGCCCTATGGCTCCTCCCTTGTGGAGAGCCTTTTCAAAACCGCCCCCCGCCTTGTGCTCAACATACTCCATAAGGATGTAGGTTATGAGCAGAAAGGGAAGAAGCTTCAGGGAATCGATTACAGTATCCAGTACAACGTCAGCCATTACTTGTGATCCACGCTCCCGAGATACGCTTCCCTTACCTTCTCATCGGCAAGGAGCTCTTTTCCGGTTCCCTCCATGGAAATCTTTCCGTTTTCTATGACATAAGCCCTGTCGGCAACATGAAGAGCCATGTTCGCATTCTGTTCTATAAGAAGAACCGTAGTCCCTGCTTCGTGAATACGGTTTATTATCTCAAAGATCCCCTGAACCACTATAGGCGCAAGTCCCAAAGACGGCTCATCCATCATAAGAAGCTTGGGGCGCCCCATCAGGGCCCGACCTACCGCAAGCATCTGCTGCTCACCTCCGGAGAGGGTTCCTCCTGCCTGCCAGGATCTTTCCTTAAGCCTCGGGAAGTATCCGTAGACCGTTTCAAGATCCGCTTCAAGGTCATCATTTCTAAGATATGCGCCGATCTTCAGGTTTTCAAGCACAGTAAGATTCGGGAAGATCCTCCTTCCCTCAGGCACCATCATAAGTCCTTTTGATACTATGGCATTTGAATCCTTTCCCGTGATATCCTCGCCTTCAAATATCACGGTTCCGGCCTTCGGCTTTACAAGACCGGAAATCGCTCTCAAGGTAGAGCTTTTCCCGGCTCCGTTGGCACCTATAAGCGTCACGACCTCTCCTGCCTTAACGTCAAAGGATATGCCTCGTACAGCCTCTATTCCGCCGTAGCTTATCTGAAGATCCTTTATCTGTAATACGTCCTCACTCATCCTTATTCCCCTTATGCCACTCCCAGATAAGCCTCTATGACCTTCTGGTTGGACTGTACCTCCTCCGGCACTCCCCTGGCGATCTCACTTCCGAAATCAATTACATAAATATAATCTGAAATATTCATGACAAGATCCATATGATGCTCTATGAGGAACACTGTAAGCTTATATTTATCCCTTATCTCCTTCACGAAATCCGCAAGCTCCAGAGTCTCCTGCGGATTCATGCCTGCCGCAGGCTCATCCAAAAGCAGCAGCTTCGGATCAGTCGCCAGAGCCCTTGCTATCTCAAGCCTTCGCTGAAGTCCGTAGGGAAGGCTTGTGGCAAGCTCGTCCTTTACGGAATCAAGTCCCTGCTCCTTAAGAAGCTCCATTGTCTCCTCCCTCATCCTCTTTTCTTCGTGAAGGTTGCCCCGAAAGACTGCGGAGAACACGTTCTGCTTCGCCCTCATATGCTTTGCAACAAGCACGTTATCAAAAACCGTCATGCTCTTCCAGAGCCTTATGTTCTGGAAAGTCCTTGCGATGCCAAGCTTTGTTATCTGATCGGGTGTCGGTGAAAGGATCGACTCCTTCGCGTATTTATCCGCGTTCTCACCCTTATAGTTTTTTGCATCCTTCCCGGTAGGGTGGCTCCTGACTACAGGCTCCCCCATGAAGGTAATAAGACCGTTCGTAGGTCTGTATACTCCGGTGATACAGTTAAATGCCGTGGTCTTGCCCGCGCCATTAGGGCCTATAAGGGCAATTATCTTATTCTCCGGTACATCAAGCGATAAATTATTAACGGATACCACTCCGCCAAACTGCATCGTAACGTTTTCAAGATGTAATGCTATCTTATTATCCATCTTCCGGTCATTCCCTTTCTTTTTTCGCTGCAGAATGCTTCCTTTGAAATCTTCTGTGAAGTCCCGCAAGGTTCAGCTCGTTGTCACCCATGATCCCCTCCGAGAAGAAGAGCACTATGACCATGATGACTATTGAAAACACTACCATTCTGAAGCCGTTTCTAAGAAGCGGCACCTTGAAGCTTCCCAGATACATCTCACTGTCGAGGAATCTCAGCCACCATTCGGAGCAGGCCACATACAGGAAGGTTGCAAGTACCGAGCCCGATACGGATCCTATACCGCCGATTACCACAATGAGCAGGATCTCATAGGTCATTACCGAGGTAAAAGCCTTTGCCTGGGCATTTGCCACATACATGGCAAACATTGCTCCTCCCACTCCCGCAAAAAAGCTGGAGATCACAAAGGAGAGCATCTTATGCTTAAAAAGCCCTATTCCCATAGCCTCTGCCGCGATCTCATCATCCCTTATGGACTTAAACGCCCTGCCGTAGGACGAGTTTATGAGGCAGACGATAAGGATTATGCATACGGTGGTAATAAAAAACGGAACAAAGGTTGAAAGCCTTAAAATGGTATTCCCCGTAGTATCCGTTATGTTAAAGCTTGAAAAAGTGGGGAAGCCTTTTATCATATTCGCTCCGTTAGTCACGGGTCCAAGCTTCTGCCACTGGAAGATCGCCCTTAGGATCTCCGCAAAGCCAAGGGTTGCTATCGCAAGGTAATCACTTTTAAGCCTTAAGACCGGAATCCCTATAAGATAGGCAAAAAAGCCTGCCACGCAACCTGCAAGGATCAGCGCTATAAGCGTTGCCAGAATAAGTGATACGGCGCTTCCGACTCCCGTATTACCAAAGATCCCCTGAAAGAGATCCGGAAGAGAAAAATCAAAAGCACAGCCTCCGAAAAGATAGTACACCTGAGCCTTCTGATCCGTGGGAACGGTAAGTATCGCGTAGGTGTAGGCTCCAAGCAGCATAAATCCTGCCTGTCCCAGAGAAAAGAGTCCCGTAAATCCGTTCAGAAGATTCATGGAAACAGCCACCAGTGAATAGACGGCAGCTTTTTTCAGCACGGTAAAGAGGGGAGACGTGGGCTGGAGTATGGCCGGCATTCCGGGTATCACGCCGCTTATATTCTCCAGCAGTATCACAAACAAAAATAATATGATGATCCCGGCTATCTCCCGGGTATGTTTCTTTTTCACCTTCATAAAACGCTGTACCCCGTCATACTTTATCTGTAGCCGCCTCGCCGAAAAGACCCTGAGGCTTGAAAACAAGGATCACGATAAGAAGCGCAAAGGTAAAGGCATCGGAAAATACCGATACATCCCAGGAGGAGGGAAGACCTTTTATTATCGTCTCGCAGATACCTATTATGAACGCCCCTATCACCGCACCGGGGATCGAACCGATACCCCCGAACACTGCCGCAACGAAAGCCTTAAGTCCGGGCATTGAACCGGCCATCGGAGTTATTGCCGGATAATTCGTAAAGAAAAGGATGGAACCTACCGCCGCAAGGGCGCTTCCTATGATGAAGGTTGCTGAAATGACGCTGTTTATCTTTATTCCCATGAGACGGCTTGTCTCAAAGTCCTTTGAAACCGCACGCATCGCCATACCTACCTTCGTCCTGTTTATAAGCTGGGTAAGTGCTATCACAAGAACAAGCACCAGGATCGGGGTCAGTATAACTACCCACTTTGTCTGAGTGCCCGCAACGTTTACCGTATCAGAAAGGAAGGGGATCACGGGATATGTCATGGGCTGTCCGCCTGTAACGTAGGTTGCGGTATTCTGCAGAAGGTAGCTTACACCTATGGCGGATATCATGACCGACATACGTGGCGCTTCCCGAAGCGGCTTATAAGCCACACGCTCTATCGCAAAACCTAAGAACACCGTGATGATAATAACTAACGGCAAAGAAACCGATATGGGCAGGGTAGCCGTCATATAAATACCCAAAAGCCCCGCCACCATGAAAACGTCGCCATGGGCGAAGTTTATGAGACGGAGTATCCCGTATACAAGAGTATATCCTATTGCTATCAAGGCGTACTGCCCGCCGACAGAAATGCCGGAGAGCAGTACGGAAATTACATATTCCATATGAACTTACCTTATATTACTTTGATGAACCGGTCTGTACCTTTTCAAACGCCCAGGTTCCGGATGCCGTATCCGCAGTCTTTATGTATGCGGTATCACGCACTGCATCACCTTGGGAATCAAAAGCGATGGAGCCCGATACACCGTCCCACTTTACGTTAGGTATCGCGCCCTTGATCGCAGCCTTGTCGCCTGAACCGGCAGCCTTTATTGCCTCCAGAGCTACATAGTATGCATCATAGCCCATTGCGGTAACGGCTGAGATCGTGTCGTTTCCGCCGTTTGCAGTCATGGCATCGGAGTTTCCGTTGATGTATTCCTTGATTCCCTTATCAAAGGTATCGGAACCGCCCTCCTGATAGAAGGTGGAAACGTAAAGCTGAAGATCTGTTCCCTTTGTTGCCTCAAGCACCATGTTATCATCAAGCGTGTCGGAACCAAGGAAAGGAATCGTTATTCCAAGAGAAGCCGCCTGCTCCATGATCTGCTTTGCATATGCAATGGAAACAGGGGTGAATATAACATCGGCGCCTTCGCTCTTTGCTTTGTTTAAGTATGAAGTGAAGTCCGAGTTATTAGTAGGGAAGGAGTCGGTTATGACTTCTCCGCCTGCTGCTTCAAAAACGCCCTTGAAGAAAGCAACGAGTCCCTGATCATACTCGTTTCCGTTCTCTCCGAGGCAGTATGCCTTCTTTGCCGCAAATTTCTCTATAGCAAAGTTTGCAAGCACGTCAGCCTGGAAGTTATCAAGGAAACAGATACGGAAATAATAATCATTTCCCGCTGTAACATTGGGGTTCGTGCAGGTTACGCCGATAGCCGCAAGACCCGCCTCTTCAAATTTGGGACCGCCTGCCATGGAAACGCCTGATCCGTAGGAACCAAGCACCAGCGAAACGTCCTTACCCACAAGCTCGGATGCAGCTGAAGGAGCCTTATCCGCTGATGATCCGTTGTCTGCCATCACAAGCTCTACATTATAAGTCTTGCCTCCGACCTCTACAGTGGGAGTCTCGGAGTTTGCATACTGCATGCCGAGTATCTCTTTCTTTCCGCCGGAAGCGGAATCTCCCGTTGAAGGCTCAAACACACCTATCTTTATGGTGTCACCCGATGCTCCGCCGGATGCAGCTGCCGCCTGATCTCCCGAGGGAGCCGCCGCGGAACCGCATGCTGCAAGGCTTACGGTCATAACTCCCGCCATTAAAGCCGCTACGATCTTTTTCATTGTATTAACCCTCCTCATTCTTAAGAAAAGACGTCTTCCGGGACGTCTTTGTCAAAAAATACCTTAAAATTCTAATAGTTTTACAATAAAATGTCAAAAATAAATTTCATCTGCATGGCACCCGCATGAAACAGAGTGTTAGTATGTGCCAGGACCTTAATTTATTAATTGAATAATTTCGTGATGTCGTGGAACATCACGTAGCACATGAGCACCATGAGAAATGCCATGCCGATGAAGTTTATAACGGCCTCCACTTTCTCATCGGGTTTTATTCCCGTGATGCCTTCAAAGATTATAAACACCAGTTTTCCCCCGTCAAGCGCCGGGATGGGAACCAGGTTCATGACTCCGAGATCAGCGGTTAAAAGCACCACAAGGGACAGCATATTGATCCAGATATAATAAGCTCCTCCTGCCTTTGAGCTCTCATACACATCCCCTACTACATCCGCAACTCCCACGGGACCTGCCAGGTCATTAACGGAAAAATGTCCGGTAAACATCATCGCAAGGCTTTTCAACGTCATCTCCACCCAGTATCTGACTTCTGTAGCGGAATACCTTATTACCTGCAAAGGGTTGCCCTTTGTGTAGCCCATGGGACCTCTGAAGCCGAAAAGGAATCGCCCGTCTTCCTCACTGTACTTTGGAGTGACGGAAGTCTGAAACAGCTCCCCGTTCCTTTCAAAAACAACGTGAGCGGTCTTCCCTTCATTAAACATTGTCCACAGGGTTATGTCCCTGTAGATCACTATGCGTTTATTATTGATTGAAACTATTTTATCTCCTGCCTGTATCCCGGCTTCCTCCGCAGGGTAACCCTCCATTACGGAGGCTATCTGCGGAAGATCATATCCCACGCTCCCGATCACTATGAGTGAAAGAAAAAAGGACAGGACAATATTCATGAAAGGCCCTGCCAGAACCGTTGCGAACCTCGCTCCGACGGACGCTCTTCTGAAGGACTTCTCCGAATCCGCCTCGTCAGGATCCATTCCCTCAAAGATAGTAACTCCCCCCAGTGGCAGAAGCTTTATGGAATAAAGGGTCTCACCCTTTCTGAAGCCAACTATCGTGGGTCCGAGTCCTATAGCAAACTCCTTGACTCCTATGCCGCTCATCTTGCCTATGACACAGTGTCCCCCTTCGTGGACGACAACTATCACGGAAAATATAATAAGAAAGAATAAAAGCTTAATCAGCATCTATGTACTCCAGTGTCTCTTTTTCGGTAATAAATACTTCATCTATGGACGGATCCTCTGAAAACGAAACATTGTCCATGGCATCTTCTATGATATCGTAGATCTGAAGGAACCGTATCTCATCCTTCAGGAATTTTCTCACTGCCGCTTCATTGGCCGCATTGAAGATCGTCGGCATATTGCCTCCCTGCTTCGCCGCCCTTATTGCAAGAGACAGGCCTTTGAAGGTATCCATATCAGGCTTTTCAAAAGTAAGGGAACCTGCCTTAAACAGATCCAGCCTCTCTCCTCCAAGCGCCACCCGCTCAGGATAAAACAGCGCATACTGGATAGGGATATGCATATCCGGCACTCCAAGCTGCGCTATGACCGCCCCGTCCCGAAACTGCACGGCAGAATGCACTATGCTCTGGGGATGAACGTATACCTCTATATCATCTACAGGCACATCAAAAAGATGGTGTGCCTCCATGATCTCAAGCCCCTTATTCACAAGGGTGGAGCTGTCTATGGTCACCTTGGGTCCCATATCCCAGTTAGGGTGTTTCAGCGCCTCTTTGGCAGTCATATGCATAAGGCTTGCTGCCTTCTTCCCCCTGAAAGGTCCCCCTGAAGCCGTAAGCAGGATCTTCTCTATTTCGTTATGCTCCCCTGCCCTGAGACTTTGGAAGATCGCGGAATGCTCGGAATCAACCGGCAGTATGCGAGCCCCCTTTTTCTTCGCCAAAGGCATTATTACGTGGCCTGCGCAGACAAGGGTTTCCTTATTCGCAAGCGCCACGTCCTTCCCGGTCTCTATCGCCGCTATGACAGGCCTTATTCCTATCATGCCCACCATGGCTCCTACAACGATATCAGCTTCCGGAAGGGCTGCCGCCTCAAGTATGCCCTCCATCCCGGAGAGCACCCTGCAGTCCGTATAGGATATCATGGCTTTTAAGGTTCTCGCTGCTTCCTCATCATAAAGCACCGCGACCTTCGGATGAAACTCTCTTATCTGTTCTTCAAGAAGATCCGAGTTTCTTCCCGCAACAAGAGCCAGAACCCTAAGCTCTTCAGGATTATTTCTTACTATGTCCAGTGTCTGCGTGCCGATGGATCCGGTGGATCCGAGTATTACTATGTTTTTCATATGAACACCTGCGCAAGGATAAATACTATGGGCGCCGTTATTATCACGGAATCAAACCTGTCCAGGATCCCGCCGTGACCGGGTATAAGCCTGCCGTAGTCCTTTATGTCATGATTCCTCTTTATGGCGCTTGCCGTAAGATCTCCGAACTGTGAGATCACGGCTCCCGCTGCGCATACAACAGCCGTCCCCCAGGAGGAATCTCCAAGTTCTATTATGATGCCGTACAAAAAACCCACAAGAGCGGATCCTATTACCCCGCCTATCGCTCCCTCCACGCTCTTCTTCGGGGAAAGCTTCGGTGTCAGCTTATGCTTTCCAAGGAGCATCCCTGAAAGATATGCGCAGGTATCGCAGATCCAGGAGGCTATGAAGATAAGCCATACAAGCTTCAGCCCCTTTTCCTCCATCCTGGTAAGATAGACAAAGGACAGCATTACGCCGACATAGATCACCCCGAAAAACACCTGCATCATCTTCCCGGTGGGATATTTCGGAAACTGCAGGACGTAGACTATCATAAGGGCAATAAGGAGAATCACCAGGGAATAAAAGGCAAGAAGAGCCCCCCGCTCCGACTGTCCTATAAGAAGAACACCATATATAACGGCAATCCCGATATAGCCCATAAGTTCAAGCGGATCCGGTTTCATATTCTCCCTGTTATCCTTATCCCTCATGGCTCTTGTGTATTCAAAAAAACCTGTAAGAGAAGCAAAGAGCATCAGAGCCCAAAGGTAATAACCGCCAAAAAAAAGCGCTGATCCCAGCACTGCCACAAGCACCACTGCGCTTAGCGCTCTTGTCTTAAACCCCGCCATATCTTCTGTCCCTCCGGCTGTAGGCTTCGCAGGCCTTAATGAGTTCATTTCTGTCAAACTCAGGCCATGCCGCGTCAGTAAAATACAGCTCGGTATACGCCATCTGCCAGAGCAGATAGTTTGATAGTCTCTGTTCGCCCGAAGTGCGTATCATAAGATCCGGATCCGGGATATCCTTTGTATCAAGATGCTTCGAAATGATATCTTCCGAGATATCCGCCGTATCAAGACTTCCGTTTTTTACTTCCTCCGCAATAGAAGTCACTGCACGCCTTATCTCATCCCTGCTTCCGTAATTTACGCATATCTGAAGCGAAAGACCGGTAAGGGTTGATGTAAACTCCTCCAGTTCTCTCATGGATTCCCGAAGTTTTTGCGGAAACCTCAAAAGATCCCCGATGAACCTCACTCTCATGTTGTTCTTCGGTGCGGTCTTAAAGGTGCTCTTCACATAAGCCCCGAAAAGCTTCATGAGGGTTGAAACTTCATCCTCGGGCCTGCTCCAGTTTTCCGTGGAAAATGCGTATACCGTAAGGTATTTTATCCC
>JAFPZU010000024.1 GCA_017417105.1 Lachnospiraceae bacterium
ATTCCTATAGCTCCAGTCGATTCAATCCATCTCGTTGGTGTCATAACAAATCCGTTATCACCAGCCTCATTTTTAATTGCCTCGAATTCGGGGCAATTTAAATTCGGATTATGCAACGCCTCCCATAGGCCAATAAAGGATATCACACTTCTATTCCGCATCCAGTTCTGTATAACATATCCCGGATACTCTCCTTCCCTTTTCTTCGCTATATCTGTTAATGATATAAACTCATTTTCATAGTCACTTGTGTATATTCCTATATCTATGCCTTCTGCATGAATAACATCTTTTTTGATTCATGAAGCTTTCGACCACATCCGAAAACTCCATGACCTTCAGTCCGGAAAATATCTCTTTGCTGTCCTGCCTGATATCAAGGAAATCCCTGAACATGGTCATGGTCAGCGTCTTGCCAAATCGTCTGGGACGGGTAAACATGACTGCTTTGTCAAACCTTCTGACCAGGTACTCCTCTATCATTTCTGTCTTATCAACATAGTATGCATTGTTTTCCCTCAGTTCCCGAAAGCTGTCATAGGATGACCTGATATTGATCTGCATCTGCACGTCCCCCTTCCCCATACTCACTTATACTGTCCGGCATTCACATGATGAAGCATTCTGTCTATGGTCGTATTAGTATGTATTGGAATAAGCCTGGTCTCAGGGTGAAGGTCTGCATATTTTACAAACAATTCATGTGCAAACCCCTGACCGATCTCATCCACCCCGTCAAAATCCAGCTCAACCTCCTCAAAAGAATCAAACCTGCTGCTGAGCCGTTTTGCCTGAGACCTTGATACAGGATAAGTTTCATATATATTTTTAAGCGGTATCCTGGTTCTGATAAATCCTCCCTCTATATCGGCATATTCATCAAAGATCTCTTTTGTTGTCTTTTTCGAATAGTTCGACAGACGCATGAATATAACGGTCCCGTGATCCATATCGATCTTTTCAGCTATTTCCGGATGATCAGTCAGATCGTATTTCCAATCCGTGTACTTATCATGAGTGAAAACGGCATTATCCGATATAGCCGCAAAATAATCCATGATTCTTGATGTAAAGAATATCCCCTCTCCCGTATGATTTTTTGAATCAGTTGTAAGCTTGCCCTTAAACAATTCCTCCATTACCTCGCCGACACTTTTGTAAGCAAAAAAATCCTGTATTTTACGGAAGATACCTATTCCGTTATCAATAATGGCTACGGCAGTATTCATGTAATCCTTAATGATCAATAACGTAACGAGATCTGCACCTGAATGTTCGATCGCATTATTCATCATCTCCATAAAGCAGTATTCCCATATTCTGCGTACATTTTCAGGCATTTCTGCAACACAGGACTCCAGGTATTTTCGATATACCTCATCCTCCTCGACTTCCTCGCCGTCGCCAAGCCCAATGTTGTGACACTTTATCTCCTTCACAAGAGAATACCCTTCAGCATTCCTGGTCAGTATCCCCTCCTCCTGCATTGACCTTAGATATCTGTACACAGTCATTTCGGATACGCCAAAAGCCTCAGAGGTCTTCTTCGCGATCCCCTTTTTCCCATCTATGATAAGCTCCAGTATATACCGTCTTATATTTTCCTGTTTCTTTGTAGATTTTCTCATTCCTAAAAAAACACTAACATTTTCGATAATAAATGTTAGTACTTGCACCTGATAATGTTAGTCTATATTCTCGGCCTGTGATTGTCAACTTTTTCGCTTTTGGAAATGTCAAAAATCGTTGCTGCCCGTTACAATTCAGTGTAAGCCGATGCACCGAATGGTACGGTTCTGAGTATTTCAAGACTCACATGATGTTCATTACATCATCTAAAGAAGCGACCTGGATAAGCTCTATATCCTTTATTTCCGCCAGAGATTTATGATTTGCTCTTGGAACTATGACTCTTGTAAATCCCAGTTTCCAGGCTTCAAGCACTCTTCTTTCACACATGGAGACTGCCCTGATCTCACCGGAAAGACCGATCTCCCCAAAGGCCGCCGTGTCCTTATCTACCGGTCTGTTCTTAAAGGATGATATGACCGCCATCGCCACCGCAAGGTCGGTTGCAGGCTCCGAAACTTTCATGCCGCCTGCTATATTTACATAGGCATCCGACTGCGAAAGCCTGAGCCCCACTCTTTTTTCAAGTACGGCCATAAGAAGGCTCACCCTGTTATAATCTACCCCCGTTGCCTGCCGTTTGGGGAATCCGAAGCTCGTATCGGTAACAAGAGCCTGTATCTCCATAAGGAGCGGCCTCGTTCCCTCCATGACACAGGTCACTATGTTGCCGCTTGCCTCCACTGCCCGGCCGGAGAGCATGTATTCAGACGGGTTTTCGACTTCCCTTAACCCGTCCTGCCTCATTTCAAAAACGCCTATCTCGTTGGTGGAGCCAAACCGGTTCTTTACGGCTCTTAAGATCCTGTAGCTTCCCTGCAGGTCTCCTTCAAAGTAAAGCACCGTATCCACCATATGCTCCAGCACCTTGGGTCCCGCCACGGCTCCGTCCTTTGTCACGTGTCCCACTATGAAGATCGATATGCCAAGCCCCTTTGCTACCCGCATAAGGACCGCTGTAGACTCCCTCACCTGCGACACTGATCCTGCCGCCGATTCCAGTCCGTCGTTCATCATAGTCTGGATGGAATCAATGACAACAAAATCCGGCTTCCTCTCTTCGATGACAGAAACCGCATCATCCAGGGAATTCCCGGTAAGCAGCGTAAACCCCGCTCCAAAATCCCCAAGCCTTAAAGCCCGCATTTTTATCTGTTTTTCGGATTCTTCCCCCGACACATAGAGTATATTCTTTCCGGCAAGAGAGATGTGTCTTGCCGCCTGAAGAAGTATGGTAGACTTTCCTATGCCGGGATCTCCGCCAACAAGCACTAAGGAGCCCTGCACTATGCCTCCTCCCAGCACCCGGTCAAATTCCTTTATTCCGCTGCCGGTACGCTGCACATCGGAAAGCTCTATCTCATCGAGCCTTAAAGGAACAGGCTTTCCTGCGGCTGCCGCCTCCGGATTTCTTCCCTTTGAAGCGCCTTTTTTTGAGACCGCCGCCCTGGGCGCCTCGGTCATTGAGTTCCACTCATGACACATCGGGCACTGCCCCAGCCATTTGGCGGATTCGTGCCCGCAGTTTTTACAAAAATATATGGTTTCGGATCCGGACTTCGCCATGCTCAGGCTTTTGCCACCTCAACGGTAACCCTGCCGGCTCCTGCAAGCTCAACTCCGAAGGAAAGCTTGCCTCCAAGGTTTGATGCGATAACCCCTATGCTCTCCCCGGCAACCTTTACGTCATAGCTTGTTTCAGGCTCTACACCAACCGTTATCTGGGCGTCATCGCCCCCCTCGGTCTCAAACAGAAGACCCGTATCGGTCCTCTTCAGTCCGGTAACGTTTGTTCCCGGGACCGATTCATAGACCAGCACATCGTCACGCTCGAGCCTTGTGATCTCATTGTAGGTCTTCACCTTGTATGAGCCTCCGTCGCTCTTAAAGTCCTCCTGTTTTTTCTTTTCCGGCAGAGTGTAGTCCCCGAAGCTTAAGGAACCATCTGCCTCTTTCTTGATAAGCTCAGCCATTTTTTTCTCCTGCCTTTCTTTTTGCCGGCCTTTTTGACATGGCCGGTGAAGCTCTCTTAAAAGTTATCTTATCATCTTTTACGGCAACACTCACATTGTCACCGTTTTTTACCCTTCCGTTGAGTATCTCCTCCGCCAGCGGATCCTCAACCTCGCTCTGGATCATCCGTCTTAAAGGCCTTGCGCCGTACTTTACATCGGACCCTTTCTTTACAATATATGCCCTGGCCTTCGGAGTAAGCTTTACTCTTATATCAAGCTCTTTTTTCGCCCTGTCCGTGAAGCGCTTTGCAAGAAGATCTACTATCTCCTCCATATTTTTATCGTCAAGCTGTCTGAAAACGATAATATCATCGATACGGTTTATGAATTCCGGCTTGAAGATCCTCTTCACCTCATCCATGACATCGCTTTTCATCTTCTTATAATCATGCTCTTTGTCATCTGCGGCTCCGAACCCCAGTTTTTTAGGCTCCACTATCCTCTGGGCTCCGGCGTTGGACGTCATTATTATGACGGTATTTGAAAAGCTGACCCTTCTGCCCTTGGAATCAGTGATCCTTCCGTCATCCAGAACCTGTAAAAGCACATTGAAAACGTCCGGATGAGCCTTTTCTATTTCATCAAAAAGCACTACGGAATAAGGATGCCTCCTAACCTTCTCGGAAAGCTGTCCTCCGTTTTCAAAGCCCACATATCCGGGAGGAGACCCTATCATCTTTGATACGGAATGAGGCTCCATAAATTCCGACATGTCAACCCTTATAAGGGCATCCTCGCTGCCAAAAAGCGCCTCTGCCAAAGCCTTTGAAAGCTCTGTTTTTCCAACCCCTGTAGGGCCTAAAAACAGGAAGCTTCCAACCGGCCGTACCGGGTCCTTAAGTCCGACCCTTCCTCTTTTTATGGCTTTTGCAACGGTTGAAACCGCCTCATCCTGACCCACCACTCTCTTATGGAGTATGGATTCCAGCTTTAGAAGCCTTTCGTTTTCCTTCTCTGTGATCTTCGATACCGGGATCTTCGTCCACATGCTTACGATCTCGGCAATATCCTCTTCGGTAACCTTTTTCCTGTTGTCGTCCTTTTGTCCCCCGGCTCTCTTTTTAAGCCGTTCAAGCTTCTTTTCCTTTTTCTGCTGTTCCCTGTATATCTCGCCGGCTTTAACGAAATCAGAGTTCTTTATGGCATATTCCTTGGCCTCTGCCATCTGTTCTATCTCAAGCGCAAGCTCCTCTTCGGCGTTAGAGCCAGCGCTCTCGCCAATGTGCTTCTTGGCCGCAGCCTCATCCATGACATCGATCGCCTTGTCCGGAAGGAACCTGTCATTTATGTATCTCTCAGACAGGGTAACCGCTGCACGGATCGCTTCCGAAGTTATGTCAACCCCATGGTGCTCCTCATATTTATGCCTGATTCCCATGAGTATGGAAACCGCCTCTTCGTCGCTTGGTTCCTCGACTGTGACGGGTTGGAATCTTCTCTCAAGTGCAGAGTCCTTTTCGATATATTTGCGGTATTCATCTATTGTTGTAGCGCCTATCATCTGCAGTTCGCCCCTTGCAAGGGATGGCTTTAAGATGTTAGACGCATCCATTGCTCCCTCTGCGCCCCCCGCTCCGATAAGTGTATGAAGCTCATCCACAAAGAGGATTACATTCCCCGAATCTATGACCTCCGCTATGACGCGTTTGATCCTCTCCTCAAACTCACCCCGGTATTTGGAGCCTGCTACCATTGCGGAGAGGTCTATGGAAACAACTCTGCGATCCCTCATGACAGGCGGAACCTCGCCCTCAGCTATCCTAAGAGCCAGTCCCTCCACTATGGCAGTCTTGCCAACTCCCGGCTCTCCCAGAAGACAGGCATTATTCTTCGTCCTGCGTGAAAGTATCTGTATCGTCCTCTGGATCTCGGTCTCACGTCCGATTATGGGATCCAGCGCCCCCTCCCTTGCAAGCTTCGTCATATCCCTGCTGTAGCGGTCAAGCATGGGAGTCTCTGCATCTTCTTCCTCATCAACAGGTCTCAAGCCCTTTTCAAAGGCTCCTGCCCTGTCAAGTCCCATGGCGGCTACGGTATCATCAAAGAGTTTCTGAATCGATACTCCCATGGTATTCATAAGCCTCACCGCGGTATTGTCACCTTCCCGCAGTATCGCTATCAGGATATGCTCGGTACCTATGGCTCCCGCCGCAAAGTTTCTCGCGGTATCTCCCGCAAGAGATAATATCCTTGAGGCCCTGGGTGTAAACCCGTCCCGCTCCGCCACGGAGGTATTCATGTCGGTTCCCTCAGGCACCACCAGCTGCTCCATCAGCATCCTGATGTTGTCCGTTGTGACTTTATTCATATAGAGCACCTTGGCCGCAAGCCCGGTACCCTCCCTCAAAAGCCCCATGAGCAGATGCTCCGAGCCTGTGTAATTCTGTTTAAGCTCTGCCGATGACTGCCGTGCAAGTGAAATGGCAGTCTCAGCTTGTTTTGTGTATTCTTCAAACATTTTATAACGCCTGTTGCTTTCGTTTTTCTTGTATGATCGCCTGAAACAGCTGATCGTTTCCATCTGTCCCATGCTTTCCCTATTATTCTACAAAAAACAAGTACTTCCGTCAAAAAAATCCGCACAACCGGATCTGACTCTTAAATTGTTACTGTTCAGCGCCGAGCCACGCACTTGCTGCGTGGCTGCGGCCCAAAACACTTGGCCAGCAGGCACGCCGCCCATCGGCGAAGCCGATTCTGCATGGCGGCGTGCGTGTTACAATTCAGCGCACTGGCGGTGCGCTGAATTGTAACCTTAAATTTATCTTGACAATCAAAATAAATTGTATTATCTTACTGCGTGGATTTAGTTTGAGAGTCAAAACTTTTGATTATCGAAAGTTTTGATAACCAAAGAAGTCCGCGCAGTATTTATTATTCTATTAAATGAAAAAGGAGAATGGAAATGTTTGACAAACTGAAAGAGATCATTGCAGAGAAGCTTGGAGCTGAGGTTGACGAGATCACTGAGGAGAGCAGGTTCAAGGAGGATCTTGAGGCTGATTCACTGGATCTTTTTGAGCTGGTGATGGCTATCGAGGAGGAGTTCGGAGCAAGCATCCCTTCAGAGGATCTTGAGAAGCTCGCTACTGTAGGCGATGTCATCGAGTACATGAAAAAGCAGGGTATAGAGGGATGAAAAGTTCTGTAACGGAAATACTCGGATGCGAATATCCGGTGATACAGGGAGGCATGGCCTGGGTTGCCGAGCACAATCTGGCTGCCGCGGTATCTGAGGCCGGAGGCTTCGGGATAATAGGAGCGGCATCCGCGCCTGCCGATATCGTCAGGGAAGAGATAAGGAAGTGCAAGGCTCTTACTGACAAGCCCTTCGGTGTAAACGTCATGTTGCTTAATCCCAATGCCGATGAAGTTGCGGATATCGTGATAGAAGAAGGAGTCAGGGCTGTAACCACCGGCGCCGGAAATCCCGCCAAATACATGGAGAAATGGAAGGCTGCCGGAGTTAAGGTTATCCCCGTCGTGGCAAGCTGCGCAATGGCTGTAATGATGGAAAGAGCCGGAGCGGATGCAGTCGTGGCAGAGGGAATGGAAAGCGGAGGACACATAGGTAGTACCACAACTTTCGCGCTTTTGCCCCAGGTGGTCGATGCGGTGAAGATCCCGGTCATCGCAGCGGGAGGCATAGCTGACGGCCGCGGAATGGCTGCCGCTTTTATGCTTGGTGCGCAGGCAGTGCAGATGGGAACCCGGTTCGTTGCGGCAAAAGAGTCCATCGTTCATGCTAACTATAAGGAAAAGATAGTAAAGGCAAAGGATATCGACTCTACCGTAACCGGTATGAGTACCGGACATCCGGTGAGATGCCTTCGCAATAAGATGACCAGGGAATACCTTAAGATGGAAAAGGAAGGGGTTGAGCTCATGGAGCTTGAAAAACTCACTTTAGGTTCCCTCAAGAGGGCGGTCATTGACGGAGATGTGGTAACGGGAACCCTTATGGCAGGACAGATCGCAGGTCTTATAAAGAGTGAGGAAAGCTGCAGCGATATCATAAAGGGAATTGTTAGCGGCTGCGAAAAGGTGATCGGAGAGTATAAGTAATGGGAAAAACAGCGTTTTTATTCCCCGGACAGGGGGCCCAGTTTGCGGGAATGGGAGCTGATTTCTGTGAAAAGTATGAGGAATCGGCATTAGTTTATGACAGCGCGTCCAAGGCTGTGGATCTTGATGTAAGGGCTTTGTGCTTTGAGAAAAATGACCTTCTTGATCTTACGGAATATACGCAGATCGCCATGGTCGCAACGGAGATAGCGCTTCTTAAGGCAGTGCTTTCAAAGGGAATCAGGGCGGATCTGGCGGCAGGCTTAAGCCTTGGCGAGTACGGGGCTCTTTCTGCCTGCGGCGTCATGAAGGATGAGGATGTATTCCGTATAGTAAGAAAGCGTGGGATATATATGCAGAACGCCTATCCCGAAGGCGGCGGGATGACCGCTGTCCTTGGAATGGACGGGGATAAGGTGGCTGAAATCTGCGAAGGTGTCGCAAAGGAGAGCGGAAAGGTTGTGGCTGTAGCCAATTACAACTGTCCCGGGCAGATAGTCATAACCGGTGAAAAGGAAGCGGTGGATGCTGCTGCAGAAAAGCTTACCGAAGCAGGGGCTAAAAGATGCATCCCGCTGAAGGTCAGCGGACCGTTTCATTCGGCGCTCCTTAAGGAGGCATCGGAGAAGCTTAAAAGAGAGCTGGATGCTGTCGGGATAAACGATCCGGTGATGCCCTATGTTACCAATGTGACGGCAGACTATATAAGCGATAAGACTCCCATAAAGGAGCTGCTTGCAAGACAGATATACAGTCCGGTCAGATGGCAGCAGAGCATTGAGAGGATGGCAGCGGACGGAGTGGATACTTTTATTGAAATAGGTCCCGGAAAGACGCTTACGGGCTTCATGAAAAAGATCGATCCGTCGCTTAAGGCATACCACATCGGAAGCGTCCAGGAGCTGGAAAAATATCTGGAGGATAAAGATGCTTGAAGGTAAGGTGGCGCTCGTTACGGGCGCCGGAAGAGGTATAGGAAGGGCTGTTGCGCTGAAGCTTGCAGAAAACGGCGCAAAGGTCATCGTAAACTATAACGGCTCCGAAGCAAAGGCCATGGAGACCGTGAAGATGATAGAAGAAGCAGGGGGTGAAGCGGAGGCAGTGAAATGTGATGTATCCGACTTTACAGCCTGCGGGGAGCTTGCAAAGACTGTCATAGAAAAGTACGGGAGGATAGATATCCTCGTTAATAACGCCGGAGTAACAAGGGACGGACTCATAATGAGAATGTCGGAAGAAGACTACGACACCGTGCTTGATATCAACCTTAAGGGTGCTTTCAATACGATGAGGCATTTTTCACCGAATTTTTTAAAACAAAGAAGCGGGAAGATAATAAATATCTCATCGGTTGCCGGAGTTATGGGAAATCCGGGACAGGCGAATTACTGCGCGTCAAAGGCGGGACTTATCGGGCTTACAAAGAGCGTTGCGAGAGAGCTTGCAAGCCGCGGAGTCTGCGTGAATGCGGTGGCTCCGGGATTTATTGAGACTGACATGACAGATGCCATGAGCGATAAGGCAAAGGAGACCGTCATAGGGAGCATTCCGATGAAGAAGACCGGCAAGGCGAAAGATATAGCAGAGGCTGTAGCTTTTCTTGCGGATGAGGCATCGGATTATATTACCGGGCAGGTGCTCTGCGTGGATGGAGGAATGGCTATATGAGTAACAGGAGAGTAGTGGTCACCGGAATGGGTGCCGTGACACCGACGGGGATCGGTGTAGAGGAATACTGGAAGGCGGTAAAGGAAGAGAAGACCGGCTTTGCTCCCATAACTTCTTTTGATACGGCAGAGTATAAGGTAAAGCTTGCCGCTGAGGTAAAGGATTTCGATCCGGAAGCCTTCATGGATAAGAAGACTGCAAGACGTATGGAGAGATTTTCCCAGTTTGCGGTTGCAGCGGCAAAGGAAGCAATAGAGGATGCGGGTCTTGATATGGAAAAGGATGATCCCTGGATGGCGGGATGCTCCATAGGATGCGGCGTCGGAAGCCTGCAGGCCCTGGAGAGAGAGCATGCAAGGCTTATGGAGTTCGGGAAGGGCAAGGTAGGCCCTATGTTCGTGCCGCTTATGATCTCCAATATGGCTGCTGGAAACGTCAGTATTCTCTACGGCCTTAAGGGGAAGAATATAGATGTTGTGACAGCCTGCGCCACGGGAACCAATTCCATAGGCGAGGCTTTCAGATCGATACAGTACGGGGAAGCAGACGTGATGGTTGCAGGAGGCTGCGAGGCGGCGATCTGCCCCATGGGTATAGCAGGGTTTACATCCCTTACGGCTTTAAGCTCCTGTGAAGATCCGAAAAGATGCTCCATCCCTTTTGATGCGGAAAGAAGCGGTTTTGTAATGGGAGAAGGAGCCGGGATCGTAGTTCTGGAGGAGCTTGATCACGCTAAGAAGAGGGGAGCTAAGATCTATGCCGAGGTTAAGGGCTACGGCTGCTCTGCGGATGCATACCATATAACATCTCCCGCAGAGGACGGATCGGGCGCTGCAACGGCCATGAAGAACGCCGTTAAGGATGCGGGACTTAAGATGGAAGACATCATGTATATCAATGCTCACGGAACCGCCACAAAGCATAATGATCTTTTTGAGACGAGGGCGATAAAGCTGGCTTTCGGTGAGCATGCGGAGAAATTAAAGATAAATTCCACGAAGTCTATGATCGGACACCTTCTCGGAGCGGCGGGAGCCGTTGAATTTATTACCTGCGTGAAGGAGATAGAAGAAGGCTTTATTCACAGGACAGTGGGACTTATGAATACCGAAGAGGAGATGGATCTTGACTACTGCAAGGAGAGCGCGAAGATGGATATAAAGTATGCGCTTTCTGATTCCCTGGGATTTGGCGGACATAATGCGGCTTTAGTGGCAGCGGCTTTTGAGGAGTGAGGATAGATATGTCGATACTTGGAACGAAAGAAATAATGGAAAGGATCCCTCACCGCTCTCCCTTTCTTTTAATAGATACGATAGAGGAGCTGGAGCCCGGAGTAAGGGCTGTGGGGAAGAAGTGCGTAAGCTTCAATGAGCCTTATTTTGCCGGTCATTTTCCGGGTAACCCCGTGATGCCGGGTGTGCTTATCATAGAGGCTATGGCCCAGGTCGGGGCGGTGGCGTTTCTTGATCTTCCCGAGTGGAGGGGAAAGACCGCGTATTTTGCGGGTATAGATAAGGCAAGATTTAAGCAGAAGGTAGTTCCCGGAGATGTGCTTACGATAGAGACGGTCATAGATAAGTGCAAGGGTCCCATAGGCACGGGAAAGGCCAGCGCATATGTGGACGGAAAGCTTGCGGCAAGGGCGGAGCTTACCTTTGCCGTCGGAGAGTGAAGTTCGGAGGAGTATCAAGGTGAGCGGTTTATTTCAGAATAAAAAAGTGAGTCCGGTAAAGCACAGGATGACAGAAGAAGCGCCTTTAGAGCAGGATACGGTAAAGTGTCCCAAATGCGGAAGGCTGCTTGACAAGCAGAAGGTAATAACCCACAAGTATGTGTGCTATGAGTGCGGAGCCTATTTCAGGGTAAGGACCAATAACCGGATAAAGATGGTTGCGGATCCTAAAAGCTTTGAGGAGTGGTTTAGCGGCATGCCCGTAAGCAATCCTCTTAATTATGAAGGCTATGAGGAGAAGCTTCTGGAAGTCAGGGAAAAGACCGGACTGGAGGAAGGCTTTACGGTTGGCAAATGCCGGATCTTCGGTGAAGAGGCCGTGGTAGGAGTCTGTGATTCCAGGTTTATGATGGCAAGCATGGGGCATGTTGTGGGCGAGAAGGTGACTCTTGCCGTGGAACGTGCTACCAAAGAGAAGCTTCCGGTGTTTATATTCTGCTGCTCGGGTGGCGCCAGGATGCAGGAGGGAATGATATCTTTAATGCAGATGGCAAAGACCTCCGCAGCGATAAAAAGACACGGGGATGCGGGGTTATTGTACAGCACGATACTTACGGATCCCACTACCGGCGGGGTGACGGCAAGCTTTGCGATGCTGGGGGATGTAATAATGGCTGAGCCCGGAGCGCTGATAGGCTTTGCGGGACCCAGGGTCATAAAGCAGACTACCGGAGAGGAGCTGCCGGAGGGATTTCAGACGGCGGAGTTTTTACTGGAGCACGGTTTCATAGACGGGATCGTGGAGAGACGGGTGCTGAAGAAGATCCTGTATTTTCTTATCAAGGCGCACCAGAAAACGGGGAGTAACACCTGGTCTGATTTCGATGAAACGGGCTTTGGCGGCGTGATGGGAGATCTTTCCGGGCTTTTGAATCTGGGCTTTGGCAGGAAGAAGACGGCCTGGGAAAAGGTCAAGAGCGTAAGGAAGATCGAAAGACCGTCGGCCTTTGATTATATGGAGTCAATATTTGATATCTTCGTGGAATCCCATGGAGACAGATACTATGCGGATGACGGCGCCATAGCCGGGGGCATAGGGTTCATAGACAGCCAGCCGGTTACGGTCATCGCTGATATCAAGGGGAGCAGCGCGAAGGAATGCGTCGAGAGAAATTTCGGCATGCCAATGCCTGAAGGATACAGGAAGGCGCTGCGTCTTATGAAACAGGCGGAGAAGTTTAACAGGCCTGTAGTCAGCTTTGTAAACACCGCGGGAGCTTTCTGCGGGGCAGAGGCCGAGGAGAGAGGTCAGGGAGAGGCAATAGCCAGAAACCTGATGGAGATGTCGGCCTTAAAGGTTCCGGTGCTCTGTATTCTCATCGGCGAGGGCGGCAGTGGGGGAGCGCTTGCCACGGCTGTCGGAAACGAGGTCTGGATGCTTGAGAATGCCACTTATTCCATACTTTCGCCGGAGGGCTTTGCTTCCATACTCTGGAAGGATGCAAGCCGTGCAAAGGAAGCCAGTGAGGTTATGAACATCACGGCTCAGGATCTTAAGAGACTTAAGGTTATAGAGAAGATAGTGCCGGAGTACGGCGGAGCAGGAAAGGATACGAAGCAGGCGATCGGAGTTTATCTTAAGGAGAAGATAAAGCAGTTCCTTAAGAAGTATGACGGCATGGAGCCCGAAAAGATAGCTGAGGAAAGATATCAGAGGTTCAGGAGTTTTTAAGGGAGAGTTTTTTGGTAAGGAGATAAAGATGGGTGTCGCAATACGCGGAACCGGAGGCGCGCTTCCGGAAAAGATACTGACAAATTTTGATCTGGAGAAGATGGTCGATACCACGGATGAGTGGATCAGACAGCGGACCGGAATGAAGGAAAGACATATCGGCGAGAAGGAGACGGTGCCGTATCTTGCTGCAAATGCCTGCAGGAGGGCGCTTGAAAACGCCGGAAAGACGGCAGAGGAGGTGGAGCTTATTATCGTTGCCACCTGTACTACGGAGATGCTCCTGCCCTGCGCTGCCTGCAGGGTGCAGAACATGCTGGGGGCAAAGGATGCCATTGCGTTTGATATTAATGCGGCCTGCGGAGGGTTTTTATTCGCCCTTAATACGGCGCACCACTATATCGCATCCGGTGCCTGTAAGAATGCGTTGATCGTTGGAGCCGAGGTTTTGTCCGAGATAATAGACTGGACGGATCGTGGTACCTGCGTGCTTTTCGGAGACGGCGCGGGAGCTGTTTTTGTGGAGGAGACTGAAGACGGTGATCCTTCCGGGATAATCGGTATGTCCCAGGGCAGCAGCGGCATGATGGGAAAGATACTCTACTGCAGGGGCAGAGTCGTAAAAGGCGAGACAGAGCCTGAAATAAACAGTGAGAATCTGCTGGTGCATATGCAGGGGAGCGAGGTTTACAAGTTCGCGGTGCGTCAGGTGCCGGTATGCATAAACAAGGCTCTTGATATGGCTAAGCTTGAAGCGAATGACATAGATATATATGTGCTCCATCAGGCGAATAAAAGAATAATTGAGTCCATAGCAAAGACGCTTAAGGTGGATATTGAAAAGTTCCCGATGAACATAGAGAAGGTGGGAAATACTTCATCAGCTTCGATCCCGCTTCTGCTTGATGAGCTTAACAGATCGGGACAGATAGTAAAGGGACAGAAAGTTATGCTTTCCGGTTTCGGGGCAGGAATGACTTTCGGAGCCTGCGCTATGGTCTGGTAAGACGGTATGCCTAAGAAGAACAATAATACAACTACATTGAACAGGCTTCTGGTGAACCTTTTCAATAAGGTGCTGGAGGCGGAGTCCAGGGCTGTGATCACCGGGGATTTCAAGGATATCTCCAATAATGACATGCACATAATCGATGCCATAGGTGTGGAGGAGCCTCAGAATATGTCCGCCATAGCAGCCAAGCGGATGGTGACTGTGGGGACACTTACCGTCAATATGAACAGCCTCGAAAAGAAGGGTTATATTGAGAGAAAACGCTCCACCGAGGACAAGAGAGTGGTGTATGTGACCCTTACCGAAAAGGGGAGGAAGGCCTTTTTCCATCACCGGGACTATCATAAGGATATGATAAAGGCGGCGGTCAGAGGACTTGAGGAGGACGAGATGAGAGCCCTCATTAATTGTCTCGATAAGCTGGAGGCTTTTTTTGAGAATGAAAGTGAAGGTAAAAAGGCAGCCGGATAAATTTTGTGCAGGTCGGACTTTGGTGGTATAATCGTTATTACTTATAAAATTCTCTTTAAGGGGGATGTGTTTAATGAATGACAATATTTCTATCGAAGAGCAGGAAGATATACAGAATGCGCTGGACGCGGGAAGAATGATAGGGTCGGAGAATACAAGAAGGGTTCTTTCCCAGCCTGAGATAGACAAGATAGTAGATGCTTATCAGGAACTCGTTAAATCGAAGGAGAACCTGGAGGAACTCCTGAAGATAGCGGAGGAGCTTAACGGTTCTGATTATTCCAGAACGAAATTTACCGAAAAGTGCGCTGAGTATATACCGGTGGTGCTTCGTACTCTGGAAGCGCTCAGATAAAACATAAGGTAAGACTTCATGAAGATGGGGGAACGGGCAATTGCCCCCAATATCATAATGGAAACAGGGAAGACTCCTGATGCAGGCCTTAAGCGGGTTGTGTCAGGAGTTTGTTGTTTACATGCATAGCAGCTGGTGAGCCGGATATCGGATGGTTGCGGGTGTTGTTTCGAGGGATTATCCATGCAGATAGATTTTAAGGATGCGGGGCGTTTAAGGCGTTTTGCGCTGATCGTAGATGATGAATTTGTCAACCGGGAGCTTTTGGGAGAGATGCTTAAGGATGAGTATCATATCCTCTATGCAGTGAACGGCAGTGAGGCTCTGGAGATCATACGTGAAAGCGCATCGACACTTTCGGTTATTCTCCTGGACCTTATGATGCCGGAGATGACCGGGTATGAGCTGCTTGAGGTACTGAAGGCGGAGGAAGACTTAAAAAACATTCCGGTCATCGTCCTTACGGCAGAGCAGGATGCGGAGGTCAGATGTCTAAGTCTCGGTGCCAGTGATTTTGTTAAGAAACCATACGGAAATCCCGAGATAATAAAGGCAAGGGTCAGGAAGACCGTAGAGCTTTCCGAGGGCAGGAGCTTTATAAGATCCGCGGAAAAGGATGAACTCACGGGGCTTTACAGCAGGGCTTTCTTCTTTGAATATGCCGGGATGATGGACAGATATTATACCGACCTTAAGACGGATGCCGCGATCTTAAACGTGGAGCATTTTCACATGGTTAATGAGATGTACGGAAGAAGCTTCGGAGATGAGGTCCTGAAGGCTATTGCAGCGGCGATAAATGAGTTTCTGTCAGATACTGAGGGTCTTGCCTGCAGGAGCGAGGGAGACACGTATCTTATGTATTTAAGGCACCGGGATGACTATAACGGACTGCTGAATCTTATTAATAAAAAGATCTCCGCTCTTTCAAAGAATCTGCACATTCATGTGCGTATGGGGGTTTATCCCAAAGTAATGCATGATATGGAAATGGACCGGCGCTTTTCATGCGCGAAGTATGCCTGCAATACCTTAAGGGGCAACTATATGAGATATATTGCCTTTTATGATATGACGATGAGGGAAAGGTCGGTATTTTTTGAGCATCTGATAAACGATATCCATGAGTCAATGGATCAGGGACAGTTCAGGATTTATTACCAGCCGAAGTACGATATACGGGGAGAGGAGCCTTTTATTACAAGCGCCGAGGCTTTAGTCAGGTGGGAGCATCCTGAGTACGGGATGATACGTCCTGAAACCTTTTTGCAGATTTTTGAAGAGAACGGTCTTATAAGCATCCTGGACAGGTTTGTGTGGAAGGAGACCATAGAGCGCCTTGGCAGATGGCGCAGGGAGGGAATAACGGATATTCCGGTGTCCGTTAACGTTTCCCGTATTGATCTTTATGATGAGGCTCTTCCGGATTATCTGCTGGATCTTCTGGAGGAAAACGGTCTTACCTCCGCGGATCTCCTGCTTGAGATAACGGAGTCGGCTTATACCGATGACAATAAACAGTTTGTCGAGGCCATAGAAAATCTCAAGGAGGAAGGGTTCCTCATAGAGATGGATGATTTCGGTTCCGGGTATTCTTCCCTTAATGTGATAACGACCATGCCTATAGACGTTATAAAGCTCGATATGCGCTTTATCGAGAGGATACATGAGGATAATAAGTCACTTATGGTCGTAAGGCTTATAATGGAAATGGCAGGCTCTTTAGGGGTTCCTGTTGTCGCTGAGGGAGTTGAGGTGGCAGCGCAGTTTGATCTTTTGAAGAAATTCGGCTGCAGTATCGTTCAGGGGCATTATTTTTCGAAAGCGGTTCCCCCGGAGGAGTTTGAGGAGCTTTTGAGAGCAGAAAAAGAGGAATAGATGAACGTCATCATAGTAGGCTGCGGAAACGTCGGTTATGCCCTTGTGGAGAAGCTTTCCGCCGAAAAGCATAATGTGGTGGTGGTGGATCAGGATAAGAAAAGGATCGACCAGATCACCGATGAGCAGGATGTTCTGGGAATAGTGGGGGATGGGATCAACTATCAGATACTGCTTAAGGCGGGGATAGAGCATACCGATCTTCTTATTGCCGTGACGGAATCTGATGAGCAGAATCTGCTGACCTGCGTCATGGCAAAGCGTTCGGACAAATACTGCCGTACGGTGGCAAGGGTAAGGAACCCTGTATATAACACCGAGACCAGCTATTTAAGAAGGGAGCTGGGGCTTGCCCTTATTATCAACCCGGAGCTTATAGCAGCGGCTGAGATAGCGAGGCGGTTTCAGTATCCCGACACCATACAGGTGGATACCTTTACAAGGGGCAGGATCGAGCTTTTTCATATAAAGCTTGAAGCAGGGAGTCCCCTTATAGCCATGGCCGTTGGGGCTATCCAGCAGTATTTCAAGTGTCATACGCTGATCTGCGCCATACAGAGAAACAGAAGGACGATAATCCCGGAGTATAATACGACCCTTATGGAGGGAGACGAGATAGTGATCTCTGCAACTCCAAAGGATGCGAATACGTTTTTTAAGCGAACGGGGATAAACAGACATCCGCTGAAGTCTGCCATGATAGTAGGCGGGGGCACCATAGGCTTCTATCTTGCCAGCAGACTGACCGAGACCGGGGTCAGGACGAAGATAATAGAATCAGATCCTGAAAGATGTGACCGGCTCAGTGATGAAATAACAAAAGCAACCGTTATAAACGGCGACGGCTCCGATGAAAAGCTTCTTATCCGTGAGGGTATAGGGGGCGTAGGAGCTTTTGCGGCGCTTACGGGGATAGACGAGGAGAATGTGCTGCTTACGCTCTTTGCAAAGAGAGTGAGCCATGCAAATACCATGACCAAGCTCAGACGATATAACTATACAGATGTTACGAATGGAATACAGATAGACAATGCCATATTCCCGGGGATCATGACTGCGGAGTATATCGTAAAGTACGCAAGATCCATGTCGGGAAGCCTCGAGGGAAATGTGGAGAATGTATTCAGCCTTACCAAGAGCAGGGCCAAGGCAATGGAATATTTTATTCAGAAAGAAAGTAACATAACCAACGTTCCGTTATCACAGCTGAGACTTAAAAATGACCTCATAATCTGTTCGATAACAAGGAATGAAAAGCTCATAGTCCCGGGAGGCAGAGATGAGATCAAGGTGGGAGATAATGTGCTTATCTTAACCAGCGGAGAGATATATAACAATATAGAGGATATAGCACTGGGATGAACCTGCGAATAGTAAGATACATAACAGGGTGGGTCATAATATTTGAGGGGGCATTTCTGCTTTTCCCATTAATAACAGGGCTGTGCTACGGGGAATATGAGATATGCAGGATATTCGCCTTAGTGATCGGAATGTGCCTTCTTGTCGGTCTTCTGCTTAAAGGAATAAAGAAGGGAGAGCTGGGAGAGCTTTATATCAGGGAAGGCTTTGCCTGCGTATCCCTGTCATGGATAGCGCTCGCTATCTTTGGAGCGCTGCCGTTTTTCTTAAGCGGGGAGATCCCTGCCTTTACGGATGCGGTGTTTGAGGTTACCTCCGGACTTACCACGACCGGAGCCTCCATCATGGCCGACGTGGAGAGCATGTCGAAGGCGAGCATGTTCTGGCGCTGCTTTACCCACTGGATAGGGGGCATGGGGGTCTTTGTCTTTATCATGGCCATCCTTCCAATGGCCGGAGCCAGGAACATCAACCTTATGAAGGCGGAGAGCCCGGGGCCTTCGGTAAGCAAATTCATGCCAAAGATGAAGGATACGGCGATGCTTCTTTATCTGATATATATTGTGATAACAATCGTTTGCATTGCATCATATAAGCTCAGCGGCATGACGATATACGAATCCTTTACCCTGGCTTTCGGGACAGTGGGTACCGGAGGCTTCGGGATCTACAATGACTCCATGGCGTCCTTCACTCCTCTTCAGCAGAATCTTATGACTTTTTTCATGATAATAAGCGGGATAAACTACAGCGTTTATTTCTGCATACTGACAGGGAATCTGAAAGAGATATTTTCCTTTGAGGAGGTAAGATATTATCTCCTTATGATCGCAGTAAGCGTCGGGCTCATAACCTGGAATATCCTGCCGCTTTACAGGAGCATCGGTGTATCTTTAAGGCACTCGGCTTTTCAGGTTGCATCAATAATAACAACGAGTGGTTTTTCTACCACGGACTTTAACGGGTGGCCCGAGTTCTCCAAGGGACTTGTGGTGCTGCTCATGGTAGTCGGTGCCTGCGCGGGAAGCACCGGGGGCGGGCTTAAGGTGTCAAGGGTACTTATCCTCATGAAGGGCGTGGGAAAGGAGATAAGGTCCATTATCCACCCTCAGCATGTGAGAAAGCTGTATCTTGACAGGGAGCCTCTTTCAGATGAGATCCTTCGCACAACCAATGCTTATGCTGCGATATATGCCATCATCCTTATCTTTTCCGTCATGCTGATAGCTTTTGACGGGTTCGATCTTACCACAAATCTTACAGCCGTTCTGGCTACGCTGAATAATATAGGTCCCGGGCTTAACCTGGTGGGACCGACACAGAATTTCGGCATCTACAGCACTTTTTCAAAGTGTGTCCTTATCGTCGATATGCTGGCAGGGAGACTGGAGCTGTTTCCGATACTGATCCTCTTCCTTCCGTCCTGCTGGAGAAAGTATTAGTTCTCTTATCAGATCAAAGGATTGTCTTTTGGAAGAGTCGTAAAAAACACCCTTATAGTTATGTAAACCACCATTCTTTTGGCTGTTTTTTAAAAAAATATACAAGATATTGTGTGTTATTTGCACTTGTGTGCAGTTTTGCACATAGACAATGGACTGAAGGGGTGGTAGAATAGGGGGCGATATGTGCTTAATTGCAACGGCGGTCGTGATGGGAATAAAGGACGAAGTCAGGAGGAAATATGAACGCGGCGATCATAACGTTTACTGCTGAAGGACGAAAGCTGGCGGAAAAACTTATGGAGAACGTG
>JAFPZU010000025.1 GCA_017417105.1 Lachnospiraceae bacterium
AATACCTCGCTAAGATTTCAAAGTAAAAAACTGGTATGGAGCGCATAATATGATAAGACGGGATATTGGAAAACTGTTTGAGGCAAGAAAAGGACATCTTGATTACCGGGCAAAACGGGATTTCGTCAGGAACGGAATTGCAACGATCCCCTGCCGGATTTCAGATTATAACGATGTGATTAATTCCTACAGTGTAAAGGGCTGTGAAACCCTGAATACGGAGTTTTTGGATTATGTTAAAATAACTGCCGAGGTTACGCCGCCGGAGTGTCCGATCGTATTAAACATCATCGGAGACTGTCTCACAGAGGCGCAGAAGAATACCATTGAGGAGATCATCAGTGATGATTTTGCTTATGATCTTGGCATGGTGGAAAAGGCTGAGAAACGACACATAAAGATCTTCAATTTCATGTTCTTTGGTCTGCTCATCTCCGGCGTCCTTCTGGCCCTTTCGGTGGGGCTTGCAGACATACCGCGTGAAGTTTTCTATATTATGTTCTGGTTCATGGGAGACACGTTGTGTGACTACATTTTCCTTACCGGACATGATATCAGAAGAGAACGGAGACTCGCCGGCAGGCTTGCAAGCATAAAAGTTATTTTTTCCGACAGCTATGAAGCGGCGGATTTCTCGGAAAGCGATGTGGAGCGGCTGTATTCCGAGATTGAAAAAGATGTGAATGAAACAATACAGCAAGAGGATGAGGATGAGGAATAATCCGTGTAATGAGCTGTTCATAACCCAAAGGCTTATTTCTTTTGGTGCGCTAATAAATAGCCGATAGTCCCTGGGGCAAACTCTTCTTTTACTTTTCCTTTCGGCTCTTTCTTTCGGCCATTTTCCCTGTTATTTACCGGGCTCTTTCGATCTAAGTCTCCTTTTGCTCTGCCTGAGTTCCCGTTATCTTCAACCATGGAAAGCGATATCCTGCCCTTCTTCTCGTCTACTTCAAGTACCGTAACGTCAACAATATCCCCTACCGAAACAACCTCCATGGGATGTTTGATAAACCGGTCTGCCATCCTCGATATATGAACAAGGCCGTCCTCATGAACTCCGATATCTACAAAGGCTCCGAAATCAATAACGTTCCTTACAGTCCCCTTAAGCTTCATTCCAGGCTTCAGATCTTTCATTTCCAGCACATCGGATCTTAATACAGGCTTCGGCATATCCTCTCTGGGATCTCTTGCCGGCTTTTCAAGTTCATCAAGGATATCATTCAAGGTGATCTCTCCGCAGCCCATCTCTTCAGCAAGCGCTGCCTTGCTATCGATACTTCTCCTGAATGCCCTGATCTTATCTTCATCTCTTATTCCGCAGCCCATCTTCTTAAGCAGGGCTCTTGCACTGTCGTATGATTCAGGATGAACGGCGGTAGCATCCAGGGGCTCGTTCCCGCCCGTTATCCTGCAGAAGCCTGCACACTGTTCAAAAGTCCTGGGGCCTAGCTTTGATACTTTTTTCAGCTCCTGCCTTGATCTGAATCTTCCGTTCGTTTCCCTGTAAGAAACGATATTTTTCGCAACAGCTGAGGATATTCCGGAAACGTAAGACAGCAGTGAAAATGAAGCTGTATTAAGATCGACCCCAACGCTGTTCACGGCATCTTCCACTACGCCTGACAGGGTATCCGTCAGCTTTTTCTGGTTCATGTCATGCTGATACTGCCCTACCCCGATGGATTTAGGTTCGATCTTTACAAGCTCAGACAGAGGATCCTGCACCCGTCTTGCGATTGAAGCAGCGCTTCGCTGTCCCACATCAAATTCCGGAAACTCCTCCGTTGCCAGCTTGCTTGCAGAATAAACGCTCGCTCCGGCCTCGTTTGTTATCACATAGTGAAGTCCCGGATCAGCCATCTCTTTCAAAAGCTCCGACACTAACTGCTCGGACTCCCTCGAGGCTGTGCCGTTTCCGATTGATATCAGGGTCACTCCATATTTATTTATGAGTTCTTTCAATATCTTCTTTGATTCCTCTGTCTTATTGTGAGGCGCCGTCGGATATATTACTTTGGTCTCAAGAACCTTCCCCGTGGGATCGACCACTGCAAGCTTGCATCCGGTCCTGAAGGCCGGATCCCATCCGAGAACCGTCTGACCTGCTATGGGCGGCTGCAGAAGAAGCTGTTTAAGGTTCTTTCCGAAGACCTCTATCGCCCCGTCTTCTGCCATTTCGGTAAGCGAGTTCCTGATCTCCCGCTCAATTGAAGGCTTAATGAGCCTGTCATATGAATCAGCTATTGTCTCCTTCAGTATGGTTGTAGTGTAAGGGTTGTCAGAAATGATCACCTTCTTTTCAAGATAGCCTATTATCCTGTCTTCAGGCGCCTCAATGGAAACTGTAAGGATCTTTTCAGTCTCTCCTCTGTTGATGGCAAGTATCCTGTGTCCTGCTATCTTATCCGTTCCTTCCTCATAATCATAGTAATTCTGATATACGGATTCAGCCTCCTTATCCTTTGCTGCAGAAACTACCTTTCCCGCTTCCTTCGTTACCCTTCGGATGTATTCCCTGTATCCCGCATCATCCGATATCTGCTCTGCTATGATATCCTTTGCTCCTGCAATCGCTGCAGCTGCATCCGGCACTTCTTTTTCGGAGGCCTTAATCTGATCCTCCTTGCTGTCCGATTCAGGCTCTATCCTGCCTGTTACATATTTATCTGCCTCTTCTTCTACAGGATAAGCGGTGTCCTGTCTTAAAATAAAATCAGCCAGAGGCTGTAATCCTCTTTTCCTCGCAGCTTCAGCCCTCGTTTTTTTCTTCTGCTTATAAGGTCTGTAGAGATCTTCCACAGTTACGAGCTTTTCAGCCCTGAGTATAGCCTCCTTAAGCTCATCCGTAAGCTTACCCTGCTCATCGATAAGAGCTATTACTTCCTGCTTCCTTTCTTCAAGATTTCTAAGATACTCAAGCCTTGAATGAAGAAGTCTCAGCTGCTCATCATCAAGGCTCCCTGTCGCTTCTTTTCGGTACCTTGCAATGAAAGGTATGGTATTGCCTTCATCAATAAGCTTAACCGCGGCCTCCACCTGCCAGGCAGCCGCATTTATCTCCTCTGCAATTATTGAAATTAAATCCATACGCTCCTCCGTAAAATACCTATTTATCGTGCAGGAAGCCATATTCTATGACATCCTGAAGAATATAGTGAAATGTTGGGTAGGAAGTGTGCTCATTTTCTATGTATCCATCCCTTAGATCCAGAGTGTCATTCGGATCATCGGGATTAATTCCGGTATAGTTACCCTTGAATACATAATCCGTATTTCCCTTTCCAAACTGCTCGATGGCTTTATTCATTGCCTCCTCCGTGCCGGGTACGGCAACCTGTTGGTTCAGATCTATCATCTCTACCCAGCCCTTTTCAAATCCCGCTGATGCGTCAGTTCCATGGATATTGCCTGAGACAATGGATTCTATGCTTTTGTCCATCATGACGGCATCAACCGCAGAAAGGATATAATGCTCCCAGCAGATCCTTGATGTGACTAAGGAAGTACAGGGCGCTACCTCGGACATGCTCTGATTAAATCCCACAAAGTATACAGGCCTTTCCTGATATGCTTCCTCGCAGGCGATGGCAGGTCCTATGGTATCCGTATATTGTGATATCACCACACAGCCTTCATCTATCAGCCTGTCAGCCGCACTCTTCTCCAGCGCATAACTGCTCCAGGTTTCCGTATAATAAACCCGCATCACCGCATTGGATACAACAGAACGTACCCCCATCAAAAAGGCTGTGTAACCGGAGATGACCTCCGAGGTGGGAAAAGCAGCAACAAAGCCTACTACCGCCTGATCATTGCCTATCGTCCCGTCAAGGATCATCTGCCTTATCTTCATGCCCGCCGCGATACCGCTTACATACCTTCCCTGATAGGCTTCGCCCTTAAAGGTATGGTAATTTGCGGGAACCTCCTTATTACTCATATCCATATAGGAGGTCTGACAGAACTGTATTCCCGGATACTCCGGAGCAAGCTGCATCACAAGCGGGCTGTAGCCGTTAAAGAAGATAATATCACAGCCCTCGTCTGCAAGTTCCCTTAAAGGCTCCTCCATCTCATCATCCAGCACGTTGCTGCAGGTTTTTATCTCCACCCTGTCGCCGTATTTCTTCTCAACCGCATCTTTTGCAAGAGAGAAATTATAGGTATAGGGAGTGCTCTCATCATTGTCATATATAAATCCGACCGTAAGGCTGTCCCTTCCGCTGGAGAGATTAAGGATCCTGAATACGGCAATGAATAATCCCAGCATGAAAAGGCAGGTTAGTACGGCTGTCAGATACACCCTCTTCATACCATATCCTCCTCTCCTCTTTTCATCTCTTCTTCCTGGATCTTTTTATCCTCTTCCACTCTGCGCTTAAGCTCTTCCTGCGCCTTGCTGTCTGCCTGATCTATCTCGGCACGTTTATGGGCATAGATCTCATCCAGGTTTATTACTCCCTTATCAACAAGCCGCAGGAAGGCATCCAGTGCTTCAGGATCAAACTGGCTTCCTCTTCCCCGCTTCATTTCATTCATCACATAGTCGGTATCCATATGATTGCGGTATACGCGGTTTGAAGTCATGGCATCAAAAGTGTCTGCCACACTTATTATCCTGGCAAAAAGAGGTATTTCCTCCCCCTTAAGTCCTTCCGGATATCCGCCGCCGTCATACCTTTCATGGTGATATCTCGTACCGTCTTCTACATGCTCGACCAGCGTGAAATCTTTGAGTATCTCCGCACCTCTTATAACATGGGATTTCATTTTTGCGTATTCATCGTCCGTAAGCCGTCCTACTTTGTTTAGCACGCTGTCCGGTATTCCGATCTTTCCGATATCATGCAGCTGGGCAGCCTTTTTAAGGTTGGACAGCGCCTTATCCCTCTCCCACCACTTGAAGCAGTTCATCTCTCTTGCTATTAGCTCCGAGTATTCCGCCACCCGCTGGGAATGCTCGTGGGTTCTCACATCCTTGGCATCGACGGCATTTGCTATTGCCATAACGGTCTCATTTGCCATATTAAGCTTTATCTGCTGGTTATTCAGCTGTCTTTGAACCACGAACAGGGTGCACCAGATCATGAAAAGAGATAAAAGGAGCACCATGTAGATCTGAAAGAAAGACTTTTCATATATCTCACCCTCTTTCACCAGGTCAAATTTCCTCTCCTCCAAAACCTTCTCCCCGGCACTGTCAAAGATCGCAAGATGGAAAGTGTAAGCTCCTGCAGGCAGATTGACATAGATAATATTAGTCAGGCTGCCCTGAGGCACTATGGTCCATTGATTGTCATACCCTTCAAGGTAATAGCCGACATTAGGCTCCTGTATGGTGTAATTTAAGATCTCCGGGGAAAGCTCTACACGGCTTACCCCCTGCCCTACTGTTATGGCTCCCATACGGGCCGGAGGCTGCAAAACCCCGTCAAGCCTTACGGATGCCAGCTGCATCCTGTAGGATCTGACATCACTGTTATATTTTTCCACTTCGATTATATAGACACCCGTGTCGCAGGGAAGGAAAAGCTCCCCGTTTCCGTCGTAATAATTCCAGGAATTGGCGGTAAGGGAGGTTCCAAGACCTCTTCTCGCATCCAGAAGTTCCCAGGCGATCTCGCCTCCTTCCACCAGCTCATCTCTTTCCACTACATAGATTCCTGCGCTTGACATGACAAAAAGAGTATCCTCGTCCTTGACCCAGATATCATAGTTGTTGAAATAGGGGAATTTATCCAGTACCCGTATCCTGCCCTCAGGCTCCATGTAGCATAAGCTGTTGCTCGTTACAAGAAATACTCCGTCTGACTTTGGATCCTTAATAGTCCTTAAGATGACATCACTGCTAAGACCATCATCCCTTGTCAGCATCTTGATGACCTTGCCGTCTTTTAATACCGCTATGCCGTCGCCGTCGGTTCCTGCAAGGATAGTTCCGTCCTCACGCTCAGTCGCCGTCAGGATCATTGAGTTGATCATGCCGTCCTCATTTTTGATGGTATGCTTGATCTTATGGTCTACGATATAGCTTATCCCCGTATCGCCGGCGGCCAGGATCGTTTTGTCTGAAAGACCCGTCACTATGCGGGCGCGGTTACCGAAGCTTCCGTTTTCGGCATTGTATGCCCAGCTTTCCCCGTCCGGTGCGTATTCCAGAAGACCGCTTCCATAGGTACAGATCCAGAGATGATCATCGCTGTCCACATACATACACCGTATCCTTTTGCCCTCAAGCTCGGCTGTAAGCTCGTTCTTTATGCTCCTGTGGCAGGATTTGTCCACCACGTCAAGCCCTTTATCCGTTCCGATGTAATAAGAATCCTGCCAGAAGACAATGGCATTTACTACCCGTCGATCCATGCCGATGGAACCATACACATCCTTAAAGGGGGATTTGTTAAGCCTCAAAAGTCCCAGTCTTGAAGAGGTAAACCACAGATTTCCCTGATAGTCACAGAGCATATTATCGATTGAATTATTGAAATCGTTGGTATTGAGCCTGTGATAGCCTTTTTCGTCAATATAGGATACTCCGCTGTCCGTGGAGATAAAAAGAGTTCCGTCTTCTATATAGTTAAGATTATTTATGCTTGCTACATCCGCGCACCTTATTACTTCAAGCTGCCTGAATTTATCACCTGAAACATCATAGCTGTAGATATGATCGGTTGTAGTGCCAACCATAAGCCTGCCGTCAGGCGCGAAGGAACAGCAGTTAAAGATCTCCTGCCCCTCAGGAAGCTTAAGCCTGTCTAAGATTACTCCTCCCTTCATGAGAAAGAGCCTGCCGTCGGAAGAAACCGCCGCGACATGTCCGTTCTCATCGGCAGCTGTGCTGTCGGCATAGTTTACTTCCTCAAGTGTGTTCAAAACCTTAAGGCCGTTATTCATCACAAGTATCTGGAGACTGTCAGTAGTGCCGACATAGTAATATCCGTCAGTTGCATGAATTATGCTTTTTACGGAATCAGAGGGAAGCCCTGTCGAATGATCGATAATATTCACGACCTCTTCCCTTATAACGATGGAAAGCCCGTTATCATTGGTTCCTATCCAGAGACGCCCCTCTTCATCCACATACAGACAGTTGACGTTCTTTACGGAATCATAGTCATCAACCCAGCGGAATTCCCGGCCATTGTAACGATAAAGCCCCGCATAGGTTCCTATCCACAAAACTCCGTCGTTGGTTTGGGCGATATCATTGGCTTCGCCGCAGGGCAGTCCGTTATTGCTGCTGTATACGCTCTGGACATAATCGTTGTAATCCGTGATCTCGGATCCTGCTTTAACTTCAGCCTTTGCAGAAACCGTCAGGGAGAATGAAAGACAAAGAATAAGAACAGCCCCCGCAGCTTTTGCCGGATCCGGTGTCCCCTCGTTTTTATCTCTGCCATGCTGTCTGCGTATCAGGAAGATCACATAAACGGCAGCGATCGTCAGGACCTTATCAAAAAACTCAAGGGAAAGCTGCCCCAGAATGCAGCAAAGGGTCGGCGGCCATTCCTTATCAATGAGATAATTAATAACACCGTTCCCCCAGCTGTTGCCGGTATATCCCCCATTAAACATGAAATTAAGAGGTGCGGAAACAACAAGACCTGTTAAAACAGCCAGGGAAGCCACTTTCATGAAGTCATAAAATCGTTCAAACATACCTTTCCTTGCAGCTATTCCTATTATTATGCCAAGGGCAATGCTTGTGATGGAATATGCGGCAGACAGGTGGCTTACTGCGCCATACGCAATATTTGAGGTGAAACCTACCATGGCGCCGAAGACGGGTCCCGCAATGCAGGCACAAAGCGCAGTTCCGAAGGAATCCCCCCAGACCGGCAGATCAAGCCATACCGTAAAAAACTTCCCTCCAACATTAAGACATATGCAGAGTGCTGTAAATAAAGCAATCTGCCAGGTCTTCCAGTTCTTCATTGTTTTATGACTCCTATAAACTTAAAAAAACCCCGTGGACTGCCACGGGGAATTGTACTCGTTTTCAGTTTTTCTCTCTAAGAACTCTTTCTATTATTGATGTGATCTGTTCAAGTGTTGCGGGTTTTTGAAGAAAATCCCTGGCACCTATCTTAACTGCCTCTCTTATATGCATCTGGGTACCTACCGATGACACCATGACCGCAACTGCATCAGAGTCAAATTCCATGACTTCCTTAAGGGAAGTTATCCCGTCCTTCACAGGCATCACTACATCAAGGAAAATGATGTCAGGATGCTCAGCCTTATAAGTATCAACCGCCGACTGACCGTCAGATACCTGAAGAATATTCTCTATTCCGCATTTTTTCAGATTGCCCGCAAGATTCTTCCTCGCCAGAACCGAATCATCACAGACAAGAATTTTTAACTCTTTCGCTTTCATGCATAATATCATATACTAAATGTTGTATTTTTTCAAACCTTAATTACAAAAAATCAGGGCGGTCATTTGGCAACGTTACAATTCAGCGCACAGCCAGTGCGCTGAATTGCAACGCGCACGCCGCCATGCAGAATCGGCTTCGCCGATGAGCGGCGTGCCGGCTAGCCAAGTGTATTGGGCCGCAGCCCCGCGGCAAGCGCGTGGCTCGGCGCTGAACAGTAACTTGGCAACGATGTAGTGCCAGGACAGACGACCAACGACAACGCAGCATATGGAAGGCAGCCAGGCAATTAGTTCGAATAAGAACGTGTCAGGATTATAGAGAGAGGCAGAATTATGGGAAACATAGACTCATTTATGAACATCATCATTATCCTTGCGGGACTTTACCTGCTCTACTCCGCAATCCTTATGAAGACAAAGGGCGAGGTAGCCTCCGGCTTCATGAGCCGTGATATTAAATGGGATCAGGTGAAAGAAGAAAACAGGAAAGCCTTTATTAAGATAATGTTTCCTGCGAATATTGCCATGGGAATAATAATGACCGGCATGGGGCTTTTCTTTACTTTCGGTGAAAAGATCGGCCTGCCGGTCATGGGCGAAAGCCTTATCATCGGCATCGCCCTTGTATTCTTTGTAATTTACGGCGCTGTCTTAATGAATGCGCAGAATAAGAATCTGAGATAAAAGCGCCGGGCTCTTGATCAGTCCCGATCCTCCATCCTGACATAATCCCTTATGGGCTGGGCGCTCTTGAACGCCGGACGGATGATCTTGCCGTTATTGGAAAGCTCTTCTATCCTGTGGGCGCTCCATCCCGAGATACGGGCGCAGGCGAATATGGGCGTATAAAGCTCCTGAGGAAGATCCAGCATCTTGTATACAAAGCCCGAATAGAAGTCCACATTAGCGCAGACACCCTTGTAGATCGGACGCCTCTTAGCTATCTCCTCCGGGGCGAGCCTCTGTACTATATCATAAAGAGCAAACTCTTCATCCAGATTCTTCTCATGGGCAAGCCTCTCAACGAAAGACTTGAACACAACCTCTCTCGGATCGGAAAGAGAATATACTGCATGTCCCACACCGTATATAAGGCCTTTATTATCAAAAGCCTTTTTATCAAGGATATCGGAAAGATATCTTCTGACTTCATCCTCATCCTTCCAATCCTTAACGACTTTCTTCATGTCTTCAAACATCTCCACGACCTTGACGTTGGCTCCGCCATGCCTTGGTCCCTTAAGCGAGCCTAAGGATGCCGCTACGGAAGAATAGGTGTCCGTTCCGGTGGAAGTTACCACATGAGTCGTAAATGTGGAGTTATTACCGCCGCCGTGGTCTGCATGAAGCACCAGAGCTATATCGAGTATCTTTGCTTCCAGCTCGGTATAACTGCTGTCAGGCCTTAGGATATAGAGCAGATTTTCCGCCAGGGAAAGCTCTCTGTCCGGCATATGTATGAAAAGGCTTTCGTTTTTCTGATAATGAGCGTATGCCTGATAGGAATACACCGAAAGCATGGGGAAGATCGAAATAAGCTGCAGGCTCTGCCTTAATACATTAGGAATTGATATGTCCTCGGCTGCGCTGTCATAGGAATACAGCGTAAGCACTGATCTTGCCAGGGTGTTCATCATATTGGAGCTTGGAGCTTTCATCACTACATCCCTGACAAAGTTTTTGGGAAGCGTGCGGTATCCGGATAATAAATTCCTGAAATCCTTAAGCTCTTTCTGATTCGGAAGCTTATCAAAAAGCAAAAGATAGGTGATCTCCTCAAAGCCGAAATCCCCACGGGTATTAAAGCCCCTGACAAGGTCCCTGACTTCATATCCCCTGTAATAAAGAGAGCCGTCTACAGGCACACTCTCTCCGTTAATGATATCCACGGCGTGAACATCAGAGATGTGGGTAAGTCCTGCGAGCACACCCTTACCCTTAAGGTCACGGAGTCCTCTCTTTACATCCCACTTCTTATAAAGCTCGGAATCTATTATGGTAGACTCGTACGCCTTCTTTGCAAGCTCCATTATCTCCGGAGTTACTGCACTGTAGTCAATTTCATTTGCCGTTTCAATCATTTGAATGATCCCCTCAAAAGCTCTCTGATTAACATAATACGATTGCTATTATACATGAATAACACATTCCATAGCAAGAAAAAAAGTATGTAAATGACGCGCACGCCGCCCTTTTATTTATTAACTTATTGTTCACACTTTGAAGTGCTTTATATGTTAAAATAATCTTGTATTTATAAATCACCCGGCGGCAGCCGAATCACGAACCGAACCTGTAAACCTGGATTGGGGTATTCGTTTATGAAGGGTATATTTGTTGCGAAAAAACGGGACGGCTCCTCCTACTACCGGGCGTCGGTCACCTATAAGGGTAAACATATCTCCCTGGGAAGCTCTGACAGCATGGATACTGCATCGATGCTCTATGAAAAAGCCTGGGCTGTGATAAAGGACGAAAAACTTACCCCCGATAAGTACTCAAAAAAGTTTTCACCCCTCTCCTTTCATAAATTTGTCTGTCTTGCAAATTTCAGAGATAACAATATATACATAAAGACCCCCATCTATCTTCACCGTACCTATTTTTCCTATCATCTTGATATGGATACCGAGCTGAAGTTCGACCTCGAGGATCTTTTTTATTACTCGTCGCATACCATACAGCGCAGGGGAAATCACCTTTTTGTGGCAGATTTCGGACTTCAGGAGCGCATACTTGCAAGATATGATATTCCGGGCTTCGCCGTTGCAGGAAAGGATTATCGCTTTGTCAACGGAGATCCCACCGATCTTCGATATTCAAATGTGGATGTGATCAATCCCGTGAAGAACATACGAAAGAGAAAAGAAGGGCGGGATGAGGTCTACAATGTAAAAATGCATATAAACGGCGACTGGAACATAGGCTCCTTTCCCACCCACGAGATGGCGGTCATTGCCTACAATAAAGCCCTGGATGAGGCCAAAAAGCACGGCCTGAAATCACGCACCGAAATCCTGGATATCCCGGACGGTCTTTCCCACGCCCTGTATGCAAGGATCTACTCTACTATCGAGCTGCCCCGGAAATACCTGGAATACCTGTCAAACTTCAAAACAGAAAAACCGCTTAACACAGAGTAACTGCCAGGACAGATATGTTGTATGTGAGGGAATTTGGAGCCGCTTTTAGCAAAGGCGAAATCCACTTCCCGTAAGCACTTAGATCCAGCGTTTCCATTACTTCTCTGCATAGGATATCAGACAGATATTTAGGTCCACGTTGCCGTTTATACCATCCACGGTGCCCTTGTCGGAGTATTGTCTTATGCAGTATCTGTAAGGATATTCCGTCTTATCTCCGGGATCCAGGAGCCAGATGTCATAGTCCTTCATGTTCATAAGATCCACTTTCTTAGCAAGCTGCTCCTTGGTACCCGCAAACATCGGAGTATATCCATAGGCTTTTACAACATCCGCAAAAGCTTTGAAGATCTCGGTAAGCTCGGTTGAGGAAAGATTCTCCGTGCGGTAATTATCATTCAATATTTTTTCTGAATCAAAGATAATGGGATATCTTATAACCTTCCCTCCCAATGCCGCCACGCAGTAATTCGCCTCCTCTATGGCTTCATTTGTATTTATTGCCTGGGAGAAGAAATATACGCCCACATCTATTCCATTATCAATACACCCCTGCAGATTGTCGGAGAAATTCTCATCTAATACGATATTTCCCGTAGAATACCCCCTTGCTCCTACCCTTATAAGGGCATATTCAACTCCTGCCTTTTTAACCTTGTTCCAGCTTACACTGCCGTTATATTTGGAAACATCTATTCCGAAATGCGATACATTCCGTCCTCCCTGTGAATAAACCAGACGGTTGTCGCTTATTGAGAAATTATCTTCTATGAGCTCCGCCTTGGGTATCGTTGGATCAACGTAAACATATTCGGGCTTTTCTCCCGGAGCGCTTATATTGAACTTTTCCGAAGATGTATTTTCCGATACCGTCTCTTTATTCTCACTTACGCTCTTCTTCTCCTTCGCCTTGTTTTTGCTGACGCTTTCAGGCTTTTTATTTTCATTTTTATTCTCCGAAACCACTATCTCCTCGCTCTTTTCCTCATCATACATATTCCAGAAAGAAAGCTGGTCGGAGGTTCTTTTATTATTAAATGTTTCAGTAGACTCGGTACTCTTCTCTTCGCTCTTCACATAGGGATTCGTACCGGTATTATTGGAATGTTTTTTGTTTCCGTTCATGGCGACGGTAACGCCAAGGATAAGAAGCACCGCTGCAGAAGCAAGCACCGATCCCAGCGCGATCCGCTTCCCCACATTAACCCCTTCGTTATATGAATGATCATCAAACATAGCCATAGGCTTACCTCGTGTGATATTATGATTTAAGCGTCAAAAGTAATTGACACCACGCAAGCTTGCTTGCAGTGGGGGCAAGTACTTTGGACGCACCCCTACATGAGCAAGTAGTGGGGCAAAGCCCCACGGATTGCGAATGTTGGGGCGGATTGTGGGAGTGCGAAGCACGGAACAATCCGTATTATAGTAAACGACAAAACTCTTTTCGTTTTGTCGTTTACTGCGCCGGATTTTGGCCGCTGAAAGCGGCATATTTCCTTGCAAAATCCGGGCGCATCCGCCGGAGGCTTTATAG
>JAFPZU010000163.1 GCA_017417105.1 Lachnospiraceae bacterium
GATGAGGATCATGGGCGACTGTATCACCGGGATACGATCAAGAACCATGATAACCGCTGTAGCCGCAAGCGATAAGATGATCGCAACTTCGACAAGTCCCGCGCCGCAGATGATACCTACGGAGATGGACCAGAAAAGGAAAACCAGATCCATGGGATCCTTAACCGCAGTCCTGAAACGGACGATAGAGAGGGCACCCACCATACCGAGGGAGATGACCACACTCGACTGGACGGTGAGGATTATGGCAGCGGTTATTACCGACATAAGCACCAGGGACATATTAAAGCTCTTTGAGTAAAATGTCTTTTTTGTAAGGAATCTGTATACCAGATAGATGTAGATCCCCACAAGCAGTGAGAAGAACATGACTATCAGTATCTGCGACGTGGAGAGCTCGATGTTGGCGTAGCCCTCTAAAAATGAGCGTTTAAAGATGCTTGAAAAAGTGTTCATGGTTACCTCCGATGAATAATATTGCTTTATCGTTTATTTATCATGAGCCTGTGTGCCAGAGCGTCCCGGCATAGCGCAGGCTTGAAGCTATCCCTGTATAATTAAACCTTCTTGCGAGGAAATACTTTGAAAAAGTCTCCCTCTTCATGCGCCCCGTTTCGAGAGCATGGGCTATATGGTTCGGAAGAAAGGCGTCATGCTTTACTTCAAGAAGGTTCTGTCCTTTTAGAAGAACCGGTCTTGAAACCAGCGGTCTGTCCGCAAGAAGCGCATCAAGCTCTGAAGAGGAGCGTATATTCCGGTCAAAGGTGACGCGGGTATTGCCTTCCTTTGCGGCAAAAGGCGTCCTGTCATATTCAACGATCACTGCCGGATGCAGAAGCCTTGTCTTCATGGCGGTAATAAAAACATTCAAAAGCGGAGGATTGCTGTCAGAGATTTCGATATCACGCTTCAGGATGAGATCAAACTGCTCCGGGGTTATTGCGCAGGAATCCTTTGATATCATGTCGGATTTCCGGCTCTTGCGCTCAAGGCTTATGAAGGAAGAGCTTCTGTCATAGGCTCTGATACGCCACTTTTCCCTTAGATCAACGCCGCTTAGATTATCATTAAGAAAGGCATCATCGTAATCATCAAAATAAAGGCTTCTTATGTTGTAGAAGCCCTTTTCTCCCACGTGACCGTCTTTCTTCATAAAAGCCGCAAGGCGTTTTTCGGCAGCGATAAGCCTTACCTCCGGCTCTACATATTTGAATTCATGTCTAAAATGTCTGTCTTCGTCAAACATAAAAGGGATTATAGCATAATGGCAGATGAAATGCTATACTTGACGAAAGGCTTAAGGATATACGAAAAACACAGTGAGACGATCACGGCAAACCGCTGTGCTAAACGGTAAACAGCCGGAAAGAGGAGATTATGATCTGGAACGAAACGAAAGAATGCATGTCAAGAGACGAGCTTGCCGCAATGCAGGGCAAGAGGCTTCAGAAGCAGGTAGAGAGGATCTACCACAATGTGGAGTTTTACAGGAAGAAGATGCAGCAGGCAGGAGTAGAGCCTGCCGATATCGAGACGGTTGAGGATATCGTCAAGCTCCCGTTTACAACCTATGAGGATCTGAGGAATAACTACCCCTACGGACTGCTGGCGGTACCCAGACAGGAAATAGTAAGGGTTCACGCCTCTTCGGGAACAACGGGCAAGCCCAAGGTACTGTGCTACACAAGAAGGGACATCGATATCTGGTCCGAATGCGTGGCAAGAGCCATGTCAATGGCAGGGATCACAAGGGATGACATCATCCAGGTGGGCTACGGCTACGGACTTTTTACCGGAGGTCTTGGGGCACATTACGGAGCTGAGAACCTCGGTGCCATGGTAATACCCATGTCAACGGGCAACACCAAAAAGCTGATAGACATGATGATAGACTGCGAGGTAACGGCCATAGCCTGTACACCGTCCTATCTTCTCCATGTGGCGGAAGCCCTGGAGGAACAGGAGCTTGTGGATAAAGTGAAGCTTAAGTGCGCCGTCTGCGGAGCGGAGCCCTGGACGGATGCAATGCGTGATCAGATAGAAAAGAGACTTAATATAAAGGCCTATGACATCTACGGACTTACTGAGATCATGGGTCCGGGGGTTGCCTGTGACTGCGGGTACCACAAAGGACTTCACATCTTCGAGGATCATTTCCTGCCGGAGATAATAGATCCCGATACCCTTGAAGAGAAGGCTCACGGAGAGCTCGGGGAGCTTTGCATCACAACCCTTACAAAAGAGGGTATGCCGCTTTTAAGATACAGAACCAGGGATCTTACATCACTGGAATACGGTCAATGCGAATGCGGAAGGACCATGGCCCGTATACAGCGCTTCAAGGGAAGATCCGACGATATGCTGGTCATCAGAGGCGTTAACGTATTCCCGTCCCAGGTGGAGCACGCGCTGCTGACGGTTGCCGGCACCACGCCTAATTACTTCATCACAGTGGACAGGGTAAACAATAATGACACCTTTGATGTTGCGATAGAGGTTGAAGAGCGTTTCTTCTCCGACGAGATAAGAAAGCTTGAAAAACTCCGCTCGGATGTAGAGGATGCGATCCATCAGACGGTCGGGATCAAAGCAAAGGTCAAGCTCGTGGAGCCCAATGCGCTGCCGCATTCCGAAGGCAAGACGAAGCATGTTGAAGATAAGAGAAAACTGAGCTGAAGGAAGGAGGAGGGATCATGCTGGTAAAACAGGTTTCCATCTTTTTGGAAAACAGGCCGGGAACACTGGACGAGGCCCTGAAGATACTTAAGGATGCGAATATAAACATGGAGGGGCTGGCGCTTGCGGACACATCCGAGTTCGGCGTCATGCGCATCATAGTTGACAAGCCCGACGAAGCAAAGCAGGCAATGAAAAGCGCCGGGTATACTTCAATAGTAAATGAAGTGATAGCGGTTGAGCTTCAGCCTGAAGTTGGGTATCTTGCGGGAGTTGTAAAAAAGATATCCTCGGCAGGCGTTAATATCGAGTATATGTACGCGGCTCCTTCAAAGGACAGCGCCGCGAAGATGATAATAAAGACCGATGATGCCGAAAAGGCGCAGGAAGCCCTGAAGTGATCGACTTTCATACCCACGTATGGCCGGATGATATTGCCGTAAACGCGGTAAAAAGTCTTGCCGCGAGGGCGAAGATTCCGGCATATACCGATGGTACGGTAGGTGGTTTAAGAAAGTCAATGGCGGAAGCCGGAGTATCGCTTTCAGTCATCCTGCCCGTCATAACCAAGGCATCGCAGTTTGACAGTATCACGAAGTTTGCTTCCGGGATAAATGAGAAATATGAGGAGCTGATTTCCTTCGGAGCGGTATTTCCCGGGGATCCGGACTACAAAAAAGAATTGAGGCTCCTTAAAGAGTACGGATTCAAAGGGATAAAACTGCACCCCGACTACCAGAGGGTCAGACTTGACTCGAAGGAATCAATGAACATCATCTATGAAGCGTCGGCGCTGGGACTTATTGTCTCGGTACATGCGGGGGTTGATATAGGACTTCCGGAAAATCCCTGCTCTACCCCGGAGATGGCTTTTAAGGTACTGGAGGAGATAAAGCCCGACAAACTCGTGCTCGCCCACACCGGCGGCTGGAAAGTCTGGGATGAAGTTGAAAAGCTGCTCTGCGGCAGGGATGTATACTTTGACCTTTCTTTCACCGACGGTTACATAGATGTGGAGCAGTGGAGCCGGATAATAAAAAAACACGGCAACCGTCGCTGTCTTTTTGCAACCGACAGCCCCTGGAGCAGCCCGGCGGACACTATACAGAGCCTGAAAAAACTCGGCCTGTCAGAAGAAGAGCAGGAGATGATATTTGACGGTACTGCAAATAAGCTGCTGGAGGCGGATTGAAGATGCAGGAAGTGTGGCTTTTTTCGGACGGAAGCTCAAGAGGAAATCCGGGACCCGGGGGATATGGGACTATACTGAGGTTCACGGATTCCAAGGGTGTAGTCCATGAAAAGGAATACAGTGGCGGTGAGAGCGAAACCACGAACAACAGGATGGAACTCATGGGGGTGATCCGTGGCTTTGAAGAGCTTAAAAAGCCCTGCAGAGTGCATGTTGTCACGGATTCGCAGTATGTTGCAAAGGCTTTTAATGAGGGCTGGCTTTCAAAATGGGTTTCAAACGGATGGAAAGGCTCCGACAAAAAGCCGGTAAAAAACATCGGGCTATGGCAGAGGCTGCAAGCCGCCATGGAGGGTCATGAGTACGAGTTCGAATGGGTAAAAGGTCATGCCGGTCACCCGGAGAACGAAAGGTGCGACAGACTTGCAACCATGGAAGCAGATAAATTGATACCATAAAGCGCACCTGATGTGAGATGAATTGTGACGTTAAATTGATGTAAAAGGTTCTAAGTGTTAGAATAAAAGAGCAGCGATCGCGGGGTTGGTTTTATTCTTCAGATATGAAAAAACGCACTAAAAAGATCATCGGAATATCGGCGGCGGCAGCGCTCGCGGCGGTGGCGGGGTTTAATATAATCACCTCGCAGTTTCAGTATGCGGCTTCTGACGCGGAGTATGAAAATCTCAGTGGAAACGTGCAGGTAGGGGATCCCGTGGAGGCGGTACCCGTTGACGGAGAGGCTCCGGCTTCCGAAGATGATTTTACTACCATGGATGATACGCCCCGCTACGATATCGGAACTTATCCGAATCTTGTGATAGATCATGCCGCGCTTAAGGCGCAGAATCCGGATTATAAAGGATGGCTCTATGTGCCCTGTCTGGAACTCAGTTATCCTGTAGTGAGGGGGACGGATAACGACTATTATCTCCATCATACTTTTGAAGGCGATGAGCTGGTGACAGGCTGCATCTTCATCGATTCGGGCTGTGCAAAGGATATGGGGGATTATAATACCTTTATCTACGGTCATAACATGAAGAACGGCTCCATGTTCGGGGCGCTTAGAAATCTTCTTGCCGATCCGTCTCTTATCAAGGATGATCCATACATATATTTTTATACGGAAGACGGGGTGTATGCATACAGAACCTACGCTTTTCATAAGGTGGCTCCGCAGGCGGATTTTTTTGCATACGCAGTTACACAGCAAAAATACTGGGATTATATCGACAGGGTTTTAGCGGACAGTGTCGAAAAAATGGATACCGTGGTGGATAAGAAGAAAAATTCGGTAACGCTCTCAACCTGCAGCGGTTCGGGAGCGGCAAAGCAGCGGTTTCTGGTGCATGCCATAAACGTGGGGTACTACAAGCCGGCAGGGTAAAATGACACTTTTTCTTTCCATCTGAACGAAAACGCTTTATTTATAAACAGGTCCTAAACCGGGACGCTGCAGGCGGGAAAATTGATATGGAAACAGAAAGAATTACAGAGCGAAAAGACCGGAAAAAAAGAATAGGCATAATGGTAGGAAACTATCACTCGGATCATCCGCGCCGCCTTGTGCAGAGGATCTGGGAGCTTCTGGGAGCGAAGGGGATGGAGGCCAGGTTTTACCTTGGAACCGAAAGCTCCAGTTTTCTGACGAATATCATAGATATCAGTTCCAATTTTGACTATCAGTATGCTTCACTGTACGGATCGTGCTGGTTTGATGATCTTGATGCGCTTATTATCTCTGCGGGAACACTTTGCATCTATCAGGGTCAGATGACTGTGAACCGGCTTCTGGACAGGCTTCCCAATGTGCCGGTAATACTGCTTGAAAATGACAGACAGGCAAGGAACAGTACCTGGATAATAATAGATAACTATCAGGGGATAGCAACCTGCGTGGAGCATCTTGCAACGGAGCACGGGCTTAGGAAGATCTTATTCATCAAAGGACCTGACGGCAACTGCGACAGTGACGAAAGACTTGAAGGCTATCTTGGAGCCATGAAAAAACTGGGGCTACCCGTAACGGGCAGCATGATAGGGTACGGTGATTTCTCCGAAAACGTGGATGCGGTAGTGGAGAAGCTTTTGGATGAGAACCCGGGCGCCGAGGCCATAGTTTCGGCAAATGATGAGATGTGCATTTCCATATACAGGGTCTGTGAAAAGAGAGGGCTCGTGATAGGAAAGGATATTGCCGTCACGGGATTTGACAATGCCGAGATGTCAAAATACATGGATCCTCCTTTAACAACCGTGGAGCAGAATTACGAGACCTTTTCACAGGAAGCAGTAGATATGCTTACGAGTATACTGGCCGGCGAGAAACCGGAATGCGTCAGGATCCCGGTGCCTTTTATTCACAGGGCTTCCTGCGGAAGCATTATGTCGTCATCTTCATCCGGAGGAGACGACTATGCGATAGGGATGGAGGAGCTTAGAAGAACGAGGCGGCAGAGAGAGGACTTCCAGCATGAAGTGTGGATCGGATCGCTTCTCATGAGAGAGCTCCTGATGGAAACCGCGGATATGAAAAAATTTCTGGAGAGCCTCGGAGCCTGCCTTTCTTACCTTAAGGTCAGTAATTCATATATTGCTCTTCTTGAAAAACCAAGGACACTTGATATCGGGGAAACCCCGACGCTTCCGAAAAATCTGAAACTGTATCTTGTACAGAAAGGAAGTGAATATACTGCCTATGATGACGAAACGGCTCCTCAGTTTACCCTTCGTGATGATGGCGCCAGCAATCTCGTGCCCTCGGGTATGTATATGACCTTCCTCCTCTTCTATGAGAAATATCAGTACGGAACCCTTAACGTGGAGATAGATCCGGGAAGGATAGATTTCTTCTATATGCTGTCCCTTGAGATAGGCTCAAGCATCAGGCATCTGCAGATGTCCATCGAGCAGGAGCGCTATAAGGCGGAGCTTCAGACTCTGGCGCGTCACGACAACCTGACGGGACTCTACAACAGGCTTGGCCTTGTGGGGATGGCCGCAGGTTTTGTAAAGACCAACGGAAATAAGAAACTGGTGGCTCTGATGGCGGATCTTGACCATCTGAAGCAGATAAACGATACCTTCGGACACAGCGCGGGGGACGCGGCTATAATCCAGTCCGCAGAGATTCTGCGCAAGTGTCTTGGGAAGGCGGCGCCTCTCGGACGTACCGGCGGAGATGAATACATGGCGCTCTTTGCCGCAAAGGACGAAAAAGCGGTCGAAAAGATAGAACGAAAAATTAAGGAAGCCTGCCGTAAATACAACGAAAAGAGCGACAAACCCTACTATGTGGAGCTTTCGGTAGGCTGCAATGTCTTTGATTCAAACGATTACACGGACCTTAGCTCCGTAATGGAGCAGGCCGACCGCAACCTCTACGAGGCAAAAAAATCCCGCCGGGAATCGGTGATAAGAGGTTAAGGGACCACAAAAGCCGGTTAGGCTCAATTATCTTAGTAAACATAACGTATTAACATAACTCGAATCTGCAATATTCGTTTCGCAATATTTCACAAAAAAATTAAACATTTTCGTAAAAATGCACAAAAGAACGCTGAAATTTTCGCTTTTTAGCGGTCTGTCGCCTTTTCTGCGACTATGATACCATATATTTATTAGTGATAGTGGGTAGAATTGTACCATTTTTTGTACAATAAAACCACCCGGATAGTTTTCATGTAGTTTATGAGAGGTAGAACTATGAAGAGATCAAGAAGAAAGATCATTGTAGCCGTATTGCTGGTCACATTGCTGTCGCAGACCCTGTATGGCGCAGCAGCCAGTGTTTTCGGACTCGGCACGAGATCCTATGCTTATGCCGATGACGAATACGCAGATGAAGTAGAACCGGGACAGGAGGTGGACAGCTCCACCCAGGATGATAAGGATGTAGTTCAGCCGGCTCCTGACGGATCATCTTACGAAGACGGGGAGGAATCACCCGCCTCAGACAGTGATCCCGTCGATAATAATAACGATGTCGGCGAGGGAGAAAACAACATAGCAGAAAGCAGTGACGAGGCTGAACCGGATATCAGGCTCCGTGCTTCCTATGTCGACAGTGAAACCGGCTCTGAAATCAAGGATACGGAAGAGCTTGAGATCGAACCTGACTACCTCTATGTAATAAAGGACGAAGCTTCAGAAATAGAAGATCATACCTACTCAAAAACTACTATCAATATAGGAGATAAAGAATATGATGTAACCGCGATCCGCACGGAAAACAGGAATGGAACCGAGGTTTTCTTAATAACCACTGACGAGGATCCTTCCGCTGACTCAAGATGGACAAGACTCATCAAGGACGCGGTCGTAGTCCACAACTATGATGAGATAAAAGAGGACACCGACGAAGATAAGAAAGAAGAGGAAGATAAGGAGAATAAAGAGGATAAGGAAGAAAAGGAAGAAGAGAAAGAACCCGCAAAGCGTGTTTATGAATATGAGGATAACTATGTCTACGCGAAGGCAACCCTTGAAAAGGCAGATGCCATCCCTGATGATGCCGAATTCATAGTAAAGGACGTAACCGGCAGCAAGGACGCAGATGATGCGCTTACGGCAGCAGATGATGCCACAGAACAGAATCTCGATCTAAATACGGCCAGAGTTTACGATATCCATTTCGAAAACGAAGAACTGGGCGAGATCGAGCCTGAGGCAGGCTCGGTGAGAATAGAGCTGTCTTTCAAACAGAACATAATCAAGCCGGAAA
>JAFPZU010000164.1 GCA_017417105.1 Lachnospiraceae bacterium
CTGAACACCCCCTTTCCGCAACAAAAAAGACCGCTATTCTTATGGAATAACCGTCCTGCCATCTGGCAATATGCTGTTAAAACCGGTTCACCCGGACTTCCTCTCATGCCATCCGTCTCCTTCCGTGTTATAGGTGCATAGCTGTTTATAATATTCATCCATGGTCTCCGGTGCGTGGAACAGCGTTGTCATCATATATGCCTTCATGTTGTATATCTTCTCCTTGTCTCGTTCCACGCAGTGCTGCGCATAATAGATATGCTCCTCCGTAAGTGACAGGAACCGCTCCCTTACAAAGCTGTAGGGATAGGTTGCATCCCCTATCCTTACTTTTTCACGCTCACCGATTACCATGCCTTTTATCATCTCGAAATAGTTCTGCCAGCTCCCCCTGTCAGAAATGCTGTCATGGCTCATATGCCAGTCATACTGGATGTTTTCCTTTACCCTTCTGATAAGGGGATCTTCATCATCAATCCTATCCCTCCCGAATTTCTCCGGCGGCACTCCGGCTACCGTGAGCTTTATAGGCTTATCAAAGGATAAGGATTCGATAAGATCAGTATCGTTATGCTCTGTATTATTTATATTAGTATTATTCGTGCCGGATTTTACGACATCCAGATGTCGCAAATTGCCGCAACCTGATGTCGTGATCTGCGGTTTCTTGCTGTCGTATTTTACGGCTTCTTGATGTCGTGTTTTGCCGCAACTGGATGTCGTATTTTGCGACATCTGTGTATTCTCAAGGGTTTCAGGCATTTTTTCCTTTGTGGATAATCTGTTGATAAGTGAGTTATCCACAATGCTGTCTCTCTCTGATTCCTTTCTGATGTCGTTATTTGCCGCAACCGAATGTGCATCGTTGCCACAATCACTACCGCCATTCTCAAGCCTTACAGGATTGCCGTCCTCATCCCCGTCACCATCTTCCGTGATCCTGACGAAATTCTTCACATACATGATGTCCGGTCTTCCAAGTCCTCTGCGTTTCCTTTCCACAAGACCTATGCCCTTTACTGAATCCAGTTCAGATAAGATCCTGCCAGCCTTGTCCCTGCTGCACCCGATCTCTTCCGCCAGGGCACTGACCGTATAGCTGATATAAACCCTGTTTTCCTCGTCAATCCAGTCATTTTTAACCGATAGGGATATCCGGTCAAGCAATATCCCATACACAACCTTTGCTTCAAAAGACAGGCTCCTGAAGTGCCTGTCCGTGAACAGGAGCTTTGGCAGCCTTATGAATGAAAACTGCTCTGCCTCCGCCCCGTAGAAATAGTCAAACTCCATGAGCCTGTTCATGATCATTACGCTCCCTTCTGGCTCAAATACCACTCTTCCAACACCCTGTAAATCGTGTCTTCAATCTCTTTGTCGCTCATATCCGCAGAAAAGAACTTCTTTATCTTTTCCTGTTTAATTGTCACTCTCCTGTCTTTCTCAGGAGCGACCACTAATATCGCATGTATCGCCTCCTTGGTACACATCCCGTCATTGCTCAGCCTCTTGATCTGCTTTGCCTGGTATAGTGACGGGATAATGTCCTCTGCTTCCATTTCTTCCAGCAGGGCTTTCTGTTCTTCCTCATTGAGGTAAGAAAGCTCAACTGCCGGGTTTAGTTTAAGTTTCTTCAAGTCCGTCAGTTCAAGGAGATCCGGGATAAGTTCTGTAAGCCTTATGTATCTCTGTATCTGCCTTTCACTGTCGCTGCATTCCTTACTGACCTGTGAAACGCTCCATGACTTCTCGCCAACTTGGCGAGAAGTGGAATCTCCTGTAATCCCCTGATGCTTCAATGCTTCCAGCTTCATCTTATAGGCAAATGCCTTTTCACTTGGAAGTATCTCCTCCCGCTGCAGGTTGGCATCCACCATGACGATGATAGCTTCATCATCAGTTAATTCCTTTATGACTACCGGCATAGTCTCAAGACCCGCTGACTCTGCCGCATGTTTCCGTCTATGCCCGGAGATCAGCTCATAACCACCGGAGTCCCTCGGTCTTGCAAGTCCGGGATGTATTATCCCATTCTCCCGGACACTTTCTATCATCAGCTCCATTTTTTCATCATCCAGTACCTTAAATGGATGGCCCCTGAATCCGTGAAGCTCTTTAAGTGCGATTTCCTGTACCTGCGCACCGTCTTCCTCCTCAATACAGAAAAGACTGTCCAGTTTTTTATGCTTAACTCTTTCGGGGATCCCTTTCTTAACCGGCATACGCAAGCACCTCCTCCGACAGGTCTTCAAATCCCTGTGCGGCTTTCCCATTGGGATCATATCTGAAAATGCTCACCCCATGCGCCGTGCATTCCCTCATTCTCACCGATTTCGGTATCATTGAGTCAAAGATACGGATCTTGTCCCCATAGATCTCCTGAAGCTCTTCGATATTTCGCTGATCTTCTTTCTGCCGGAATTCCACGTTGTTGATCACTATCCCCTCGATCTTCAGCTTCCGGTTCAGCTTCTTCTTCATCGACCTTATGGACTCGATAAGGAGCTGCAGTCCCTCGATTGAAAGTGTCGCAGGCTCTACCGGGATTATCACCGAATCAGAGCATGTCAGCACGTTTATCGTCATAAGGTTCAGCGACGGGGAGCATTCTATGAGGATGTAGTCATAATCCTTTTTCAGCTCCTTTACCAGGTTCTCCAGCATATGCTCCCTGTTATAGGCAGTCATCATTGCGTAATCATAGCTTGCCAGTTCTATGTTGCACGGAATTATGTCAACCTCTTCGTTGTGTATCACATATTCCTTTGCAGGGATCGGATCCTCGTTTATCTCCCTCTCTATGAAGGAACTCACCGTGTTTTCAAGCTTATCCCTGTTATCAATGCCGAGACTGAAGGTCGCATTCCCCTGGGGATCAGTGTCGATGATACAGACCTTCTTCCCCTTGCGGGCAAGCCCTACGCCCAGGTTGCAGCTAATCGCTGACTTCCCGACTCCTCCCTTTTGGTTGCATACTGATATAACTCTACACATTTCTGTCTCCTCTCCGGTCTCACCATCTGGACCTGCGTTTTTTCTTTGGTATCCTGTCATATTTCACATACACGAAGTACAATCCGTCCTTATCCTTCACCGGGTACAATCCGGAGATCCTCTGTACTTTTATCTGTGGATCCTCGAGCAGCCTGCCCTTTTTCCACTCGATGTTTTTCCTGCTTCCGGTTATCTTTTCCTCGATCATCCTCCTATGCTCCTTATTTGAACTGAAAAAGGCATCTCCGTTTTATTAGGAAATGCCTTTGTATCATTACCGTCTCAGGCGGATCGCCCATCCGATAATAATATTCAATTTGCCAACCTTAACTAACCCGTTAGATTGCCGGAACCGGCTTTCTGAAGAACGGGTCTCGAATCAAGGTATAAGAATTCAAAATCAACAGCGCTGCCTCTTCGAATATCCTGGCAAGGCATTTACCACCATTCTTTTGGTCGAAAAAATAGTGCGTCTTCTGCCAAACCCCTGTATTTTCAAGGCTTTTCTGACTTGGAGATATTTTGACACAATCCTCTACGAACACAACCAGATTCCCTTTAGCTTCAAAATCTGCCGGCAGTGAAGCCTTTAGTTCTTCAATATATTTATCATAATCATTCTCTGTAGCCTCACCTCCACGACGACCAAACTTATGTACCAGAGAACAGATCAAA
>JAFPZU010000165.1 GCA_017417105.1 Lachnospiraceae bacterium
AACGACAAAACTCTTTTCGTTTTGTCGTTTACTGCGCCGGATTTTGGCCGCTGAAAGCGGCATATTTCCTTGCAAAATCCGGGCGCATCCGCCGGAGGCTTTATAGTAAGCGAAATTATTTATTTCGCTTACTATAAAAGGCTTACGGGAGAAGAGGGAGAGCTTGACAGGCTTATAAAGGCCTCTGATTCCATGATGTATGAAATGAAAAGGAACAGAGACAGTCACAGGAGGAGTTGATCACTAAAGCCATGACAGCAGAAGCAAACGAGTACACCATACCCAAAAGAGACGGAAGCGTCTGGCCGGAGGACATATGCCCGGCGTATACACCGAGGAAGGAGGCTATTCCCTGTCTCAAGGGCTGCTGGTACTGCAGGTATGCTGATTTCCATCTAAAGGAGGAGACTGTGCTCGAAGTCGGTATCTGCAAGTGGCCGAAAAAGGTTATAAGCTGATCTCTTCCCGGCGGCGGTTTCTGAAGATGGAATAAGAGGAAAAACCTGCGTCATAAAGGATCTTCTCCACCTCATCAAAGTCCGCGGCCATATCCTTTGCTTCATGAGCGTCCGAGCCTATGGTAGGCGGGAGACCGCCAAGCTCACGGTAACGGGTTAAGATATCGGTATGTGGGTTTGCAAAGCCCATTCCCTTCCTTATTCCTGCCGAATTAACCTCTATACATTTGCCGTGGGAGATTATCTCCTTAAGCAGGGGATCAAGAATAGAAGAGAATTTTTCATAGGTAAAGTATTTATTAAGCGAGGCGCCGTAGCGCAGGATGTAGTCCAGATGCCCGTAGGAATCATAGCAGTCATACATTGAGGCGTTTTGAAGCTCCTCTTCAAAGTAGGCACTGTAGGCGCTGTCATCATCTTCATAATCTTCAAAAAAGGCCGGGTAGTAGGGGTCTTTATTTTTTACAACATGAGAAGAACCTATGATGAAATCAAAATCCCATTTATCTGCAAGCTCATTAAAGTAGGAGTAGTGGACATCGGTTGGCTGGAGTCCTGCCTCTATTCCGAATAAAAGCCCGATCCTGTCACTGTATTTTTCTTTCATTTCAAGGAATTTTTCCCGGTAGAGCCTTGTATCCGTTACAAAGCTTCCGTCATCCCTTGCTCCGTAGTCGTTATGCTCCGTGAAACACAGGGTTTTAAGACCATGTTTTATGGCGCATGTTATCTCTTCCTCCATTGGGGAGAGCCCGTCGGTTGAAAGATCGCTATGCAGATGGCAGTCCGTTAGTATCATGCGAGTGATTGTAATAAAAAATCCGGGTTTAAGCAAGTCTTATTCAACTTGCTATGTTTTAGAGAAAAATGCTAATATTAGGGCAGTTCTGCGCATGCAGCATCACAGTGCGCAGTCAGATAATGACATATCATACATCTGATTCGTAATATATTTTCGAGATAATATAGTAAACGACAAAACTCTTTTCGTTTTGTCGTTTACCGCGCCGGATTTTGGCCGCTGAAAGCGGCATATTTCCTTACAAAATCCGGACGCATCCGCCGGAGGCATTATAGTAAGCGAAATTACTTATTTCGCTTAC
>JAFPZU010000166.1 GCA_017417105.1 Lachnospiraceae bacterium
AGAAACTGCATCATCATGGAATATTGCCGGGGGAGACTAATACGACGGTAACTATCACATTACAGACAACACTCAATCAGGAGTGGGTCGAAAGATCCACGGAGAACGTCTGGTGGGAAGGACTCAGTACTCATAAAAATGAGATCAGAATCGACGCAAACAGTACCAGTGCGTACGCATCAGATCAGGTTAATCAGGTTTTTTCAAACAATCTCAAGAAATCTGTGGCGGCTGCAGGAGAGGGAACTTTTGAGGGCATTTATGTGCCGTTCTACGCAACTTTTAATGTTGACCTGACCGGAGTAAATGAGGATGAGATCGAGATTGAAGATACCTTTGACAGTTGTCTTGAGGTGTTTGATGCAGATCCACGCCAGGCTCCTCGCATATTTGATAAAGACTGGCATAATCCGGTTGTAGGAACTATAACTCACTCCGAGACGAACGGCGACAAGACAACAGTTAAAATGAAGTTTAATCCTCCCAAGAGAGATGGAGAATATGACTTCAGGTACTTTGTTCAGTACACGCTGATCCCCAAAGGAGAGGAAGGGCTGAACAAGCTGCGCAATCTTGCAGCAATGGAGAACGGACATAAAATTACTAATACTGCAAAGTGGAAGGGGAAATCTTCATCCGCAGAGACGACATATACCTACGTTACTGATTCCGTGGGAAAGTCTGAAACCAATCCTCCCACGGAGCAAAATAACTGGACGGGGACTTTCAAGATCGTCCTTAACAAGGGTCGTGTTACTTATGGTGATGAGTCCTATCTTGATGTATATGACTTCATGACCAACCTTGCCCTTGTAAAGGATTCCGTAAGGGTTACATATTTTGACGGCGAGACAACCTCGGAACCTGAAAGACTTATCCCGATTTGGGACGGGGGACAGGGAGCATGGAAGTTCACCATAAGGAACGGAGTACAGGCTGATATCACCTATGATGCCAAGGTAGTAGGAATCATGGGCAAGGTCAACTATTCCAACTATGTAAGCTTCTGGGGCTACAAGAGTGATGTCGGACATAAGGAGACAGAAGTAGATCGTGCCGCAGGAACCATGGCACCTCAGGTTCTTGAGCTTGATAAGTATACTGTTGCAGGAGAGCCTCTTCCGGGTGCAGAGTTTACCCTCTATAAGTGGAGAGATCCCAGAAGTGAAAATATAACCAACAATGTGGATGGGGTCTGGGAGCCCGTTACCGGTAATGCAGGGGTTGTCAAAAGGATTACTGATAATAACGGACATGCCACTTTCTTTGGTGATGCCAGTGAAGACGGATGGACCCTGCATGTAGACGAGTTCTATGCCGTTAAAGAAACAACAGCTCCGATAGGATATAAGCAGGATAATCTCTATCATCCGTTTATGATACAGGCAGACCGGGCGATTTCGGGCACACCGCAGTGCAAGGTCATTTTCATTCCTTTAGGAGAAGACGGCGCATTTGCCATTACGAATGAAATGCTGCCTACAACGGAGTTTTCCGTAATGAAGGTTGAAAAGGATGAAGAGGGAAATCTTACGAACGCTGCCCTTCCCGGGGCGGAATTTAAGCTTACTCCAAATGATCCTGACAGCCTGACTCATGAGCAGATTCTTACAACCGGAAAGGACGGCAAGGTCACATTTACCGACATTCATCCCGGAACTTACACGCTTGAGGAGACACATGCTCCGGCAAATTATGAAAAGGCCACGCCTTCCGTCTGGACTGTAACAGTCATCGAAGAGAATGAAAAATGGACAGTCACAGGCGACGAAAATCTCTCATTTGAGATTGGGAATAAGAACGGTGGAACGGATGCCACCGGAAGTACGGTGTATATAGCCAAAGTCGGTAACGTGCACGAAAGACCGAAGACAGGATCCATAAGTGTCAGCAAAGCGGTTTCCGGGGACGTTGATGACAGCGAGACGGCTGCGCTTCTTGACGGGATCAAGTTCAAGGTTGAAAAACTTACCGAAGATGAAAACGGCAGGACTGCAGTGGACAGCTCCTTTACTGCAAAGGAGTTGACACATCAGGGAAATGGCAGCTATGGCTCCCTGTCAGAGCTTCCGATAGGTGATTACAGGATAACCGAGGAAGGCGGAGTTCTCACAGGCAGAACCTTCACAACAGAATTTAACGGCAGCGGCTTTACAAAGGTAGAGGACAACAAAGGAAAGACCGCGACTTTCTCCATCTCCAGCGAGAATCCTGATCTTACGCTGAATGTGAACAACAGCTACAGTAAGAAAATGATCAGGGTTACCAAGACCGTAGTTAAGAATGCTGCCGGAAATAATGACATGACTTTCCATTTTATTCTCTTCAGGAAGAAGGCAGACGGGTCTGATTTTGAATGGGTAGTTGCGAAATGTCAGGAGACGACTAACGGTAATACGGTTCCTGTTTCACCGGAAAGGGGAGGATTTTTTGCGATAAAGGACGGTCAGACTCTGGAGATAACAGGGTATTCCCAGAATGGGACTGAGTATCCTCTTTCAGATGATGAGACCTACTATATTGCTGAGCACAACAGTGGTTGGAGCAGTGGCAGAATGGGTGCTCCTGTGGGCTATAACGTCTCATATTCTGCAGACGGGGCAGGATCGTCCGGGACAGTATCAAGGACGTATGAGGATAATAATAAAGAGACATACAGCGCGGATACCATCGAGTTCAGGCTTGGATCAGGAAGATATACCGGGATTACCATAAGCAATGTGGACACTGGAAGCGGAAATCTTCGTATCCACAAGATGGTTGTGAATGACTTTGGGAAGATGCAGGTTAATGAGGAGATCATTGATCATGTGCAGTTCAGGGTTACTAATACCATAACAGATCTGTCCTTTGTGCTTAACGGATACAGAGGGGCGGCCGGGAAGGAATCCGTCGTTACCGGATCTGACGGAAAGGAGTACAAGGTAACCTATGATGAGGATTCCCACTGGACTATCTATAACCTTCCTTCGGGTACTTATACCGTAGAAGAGATCGCGGATGGTGAAACTATCGGATCTCCTCAGGCTCATCCCGAGTGGCTTCGGATCACAAAGTATGATGTGACCACAGAAGGGGATTACGGAAAGTCCGCGAAGACAAGGGATTACGAAGAAGGCAACGGAGCGTTCTTTGCGAGCCAGAATAAGGGACAGACTGATAACTTTGCGGATCATCCGGCAACCGTGGTTTCAGGCGGTGAGACGCAGACCGTACATGTATTTAATTACTACAGCAATCCGACTGTAGAGCTGCAGGCTACGAAGAATTTCAACGGTACAGCAGCCCAGTGGCCGCAGGATGGATTCAGCTTTATTCTTTCGGGTCAGGAAGGCGCTCCTATGCCCGAAGGCGGGGCTACAGCTGCAGCCACTTCATCGGAGCCTGTTGCGAAGTGGAGTGACATCAGATATTCCGGGCTTAACAGCCGGGGGATGGGAACCTATGTATATCAGATAAGGGAAAATATTCCGGAGGGTGCTGAAGAAGTAACCATGCCTGACGGAACGAAGTATTATGCAAAAGACGGTATCCTTTACGACGGAACGACTTATGAAGCAAGAGTCACCGTAGATCAGGGTCACAGAACCATTCAGAAGAGTTATCACATTCACGGGAACGGGGATGAGAATGTGGTAACAAATGACGCAGAGGATTTCTGGGGCATGACAACCTCCGTGAAATACTATAAGAACGGTGAGGAGATTTCAGGGATACCGGTATTTAATAACCTTCAGAGCGGTACGGGAGAATATACTCCCTGGGCTGTAAAGGCAACAAGGTTTGTGCCCGGGACATCCAAAGTGAAGCATACCTTCAGCCTCTATGAAGGAGATAAACTGATCCAGGAAAATAAGGAGGTTGAGATCACGGGAAGCCGATCCGTGAAGTTCTACTTCAATAAGATCAGCTATGATTACACTTCCATCGGTGATCACGTGTATACCGTAAAGGAAACTCCCACTGAGGGCGTCAGATCATCCGGGGATGTTACGTTTACGGTACGTGTGGGCTATAACAATGACGGCTCGCTTAAAGTGACTGCTCTTGACGAAGAAGAGGGTCAGGGAGAGGGAGTCCGTACCATAACAAATATCTACGATATAGAAGGAACGCCGACTGTCATCCTGAAGAAAGAGCTTGAAGGACGGGCAATAAAGGATGGCGATAACTTCAATGTAGAGATCTTCAGGAACGGGACGTTATTAAAGACGGTTGCCATCCCCTGGGGAAGCGCGGCATCGGCGCCGGGTATTGCTCTTGATGAGTACAATCCCGAGGGAACTAATGGCAAGTCAGCCGCCAACGGAACGCCGGTTGAATATACGTTTAAGGAAGTGATACCGGAAACACCTGTTCCGGGGGTTGAGTATGACAAGAATACATACAGTATCACCGTGACACCCAGGGTTGAAGACGGAAAGATCGTTTTTGATTATTCATCGTCAGAACCGATAGTGATAACGAATAAGTACAGCGCCACGGGAAGTCTGACTCTTACAACAAAGAAGAGTCTTGACGGAATGGAGCTCACACCCGGAAGATTCAGCTTTGAACTGAAGGATGCAGCAGGCGGGGTTCTTAG
>JAFPZU010000167.1 GCA_017417105.1 Lachnospiraceae bacterium
AACTTGGCTTCGCTCTTTTGCTTCGCTCCGTTACTGTTGTTTCTGTTCGCTTGATTCTTTGAATTGGTTTTGGTTTTCTTCAAAGCTGCATTGCTGTTCAGTTTTCAAGGTGCTTTGCATCATATTCTGATGCTACGGAGAAGGAGGGATTTGAACCCTCGCGCCGCTATTAACGACCTGCACCCTTTCCAGGGGTGTCCCTTCAGCCATCTTGGGTACTTCTCCAAAAGCCTGAATATAGTGTTCAATCCACTACTTCTTCAATTGTATGGGAATCGGATCCCCGCATCCCGTTTTAACGAAATGCACCGGAGAGGATGGGATTCGAACCCATGTGGCGTTGCCGCCAAACGGTTTTCAAGACCGCCTCGTTATGACCACTTCGATACCTCTCCATAAGGTTTAACTCTTAATAAAAACGCGTCTCAAATAGCGAGCGCAACCGATATATTATCAAATCCCCACATCCGTGTCAACAGATTTTTCAAGGTTTTTTCAAACTTCTTTTATTCTTCCATTATCCGCTCCAGTATCCCCTCCGCGCTTTCCATATCCTCGGGAGTAGTGAGCTTTATATTATTATACGAACTCTCCACCAGTCTGGCATCGATATCCGCATACATCTTTGCAACCATCGTATCATCCGTCACCGATATCCCCGCAGCCTTAAGCCTGTCCTCATCATCTATAAGCCTGCGGTACGCATCTCTTATAAGAAGATACTCAAAAGTCTGGGGTGTCTGCACCTGCCAGACCCGGCTTCTGTCCGGAGTGGAAACTATCATGCTGTCATCATCAGCGATCTTTACCGTATCCTTTGACTTTACCGCTGCCACCGCCGCCCGGTGTTTTTTCACATAGTGAAGACACCTCTCTATAGTATAGGAAGAAACAAAAGGCCTCGCCCCGTCGTGAATAAAAACATAATCCGTATCCCGGGAAAGCGCTTCCAGTCCTCTTGCCACCGAATGGTATCTCTCCTTTCCGCCTTTCACAACCGTAGATACCTTGTGAAAACCGTAAAGATCCACAATCCCGCTCTGCACATCCTCCATATGCTCTTCATCAGCCACGATCACAATCTCATCTATGAACTCTGCCTCAGAAAAAGCATTCAGGGAATAAAAGAGCACCGGCTTCCCGCCAAGCTCCATATATTGCTTCGGAATCTTAAGCCCCATCCTTTTCCCGGAGCCACCTGCAAGTATTACCGCAGCGCACTTCATGATCCGTCCCCTCCCCTGAAGTTTCTTTCACTGTCGGAGCCGGAATCATCAACCGTACCGTCCCCGTCCCAGATCGCATGATCTATTATGTACCTGGGCCTTCTCTTTGCTTCGATATATGATTTTCCTACATAAAGTCCGACTATTCCGTTAGTTAAAAGGTTCATTCCACCGATGAGACAAAGAAGCGCCACCGTTGTAGTCCATCCCTGCACAACAACCCCTCTTGCCCAGTCGATCATGGACAGTATAAATATCACAAGTGCCATCAGGCAGAATAAAAGCCCCAGCACGATAATAAGCTCCAAGGGTCTGGTACTCATTGACGTTACGCCGTTTAACGCAAGGCTCAGCATTTTTTTTAATGTATATTTTGACTGTCCTCCGGTTCTGTCCTTTACGTCAAAATAAACCACCCCGGACTTGAATCCCATGGTGGGTATCAGGCCTCTTAAGAAAAGATTTGATTCCGGATGATCCGCAAGCGCCTCAAGAGCTTTTTTTGAAAGCAGCCTGTAATCCGCGCTGTTCGGGATAATATCTGCTCCCATAAGTCTCATCATCTTGTAAAAAGCTTCCGCCGTGAACTTCTTCCCGGCCTTGTCGGTATTCCTGTCGTTTCTTATTCCGTATACGACATCACACCCTTCCATATATCTTGCAAGGAAATCATCCATGGCCTCGATATCCTGCTGCAGATCCGCATCGATCGTCACCACGCAGTCCGCTGCCTTTCTTGATTCCAGCATTCCTGCCAGTATGGCATTCTGATGCCCGTAGTTTCTGCTGAACTTAAAGCCCAGTACCTGGCTATCCTTTTCGGCTCGTCTTACTATGACGTCCCAGGTGGCATCCTTCGATCCGTCGTCCACGCAGACCACCCTGCTTCCTTCGGCAGCTTTCTTTTCGGAAACAAGCCGCTTTATCTTATCCGATAATATATCAAGTGACTGCTCAAGGATCTCCTCTTCGTTGTAGCAGGGTATAACTATATACAGTTTCGGTATCGCTTCTCTCATCATCTGTCTCCAAGTTTTAAGTTTGCCACCGCATTAAGCGTGGGTCCCGCAAAGTTTCCTTTTAAATATTCAAAATATGCCGCGCCGGCGATCATCGCCGCATTGTCAGTGCACAGTATCGGAGATGGCCTGAAAAACTCCACTCCCCTTTCAGCGCAGGCCTTTTCCATAGCCTCCCTGAGCGCAGTGTTTGATGCAACCCCGCCGGCTATCGCAAATTTTCCGGCTCCGAATTTATCTACTGCCTTCATGGAATTGCCGACAAGCACATCCACCACCGCCGCCTGAAAGGATGCCGCAACATCAGCAGTGTTTACCGTTTCCCCTTTCATCTCACAGGAATTCAAGTAGTTCAGCACCGAGCTCTTAAGCCCCGAAAAAGAGAAGTCATATTCCTCTCCGTCAACATGAGCCCTGGGAAAATGTATGGCCTCCGGATTGCCCGTTTTAGCCGCCTTATCGATCTTTGGCCCTCCGGGGTATCCAAGCCCTATGGCTCTTGCTACCTTATCATAAGCTTCACCCGCCGCGTCATCCATGGTGCGTCCCAGGATCTCATATTCCCCGTAGTCTCTCACATTTACAAGATGGGTATGACCTCCCGAAACCACAAGACACATGAAAGGCGGCTCGAGGTTTTTATTCTCTATAAAATTCGCCGCTATATGCCCTTCGATATGATGCACTCCTATAAGAGGCTTTCCCGTGCCCCAGGCATAAGCTTTTGCATAGGATACCCCTACAAGCAGAGGTCCCACAAGTCCCGGACCGTAGGTTACCGCCACTGCATCAATATCTTCTATATTAAGATGCGCTTCCTCAAGCGCCTTTCGCACAACCTGTACGATGACCTCGATATGCTTCCTGGAGGCTATCTCCGGCACAACTCCGCCGTATAACGTATGAGTGTCTATCTGTGAATAAATGATATTGGACAGAACCTCGCGTCCGTTCTTCACAACCGCCGCCGCGGTCTCGTCGCAGGAGCTTTCTATTCCAAGGATGACCGCGCCATCCGGCATATTCACTGCTTCATTCCGAACAGCTTCCATCACCCTTCGGCACCGTCATTCGCAAGGACAAAGCCCAATATCTTCCAGTGTCCCTCCGCGTCCTTTCGCAATAAGAACTGCTCCTTGATCGTATTTATCTTTCCGTCCTGCCTCACATTCATCGACATATAAAGCGAAGCCAGCGACCCGTACTGATTCTCATCATATTTTACATCCGTACTGGAGGACACCGAATAGCTGGATATAACTTTATTCTTATCCCTGTAGATAACTATCTCCGATCTGAGCGAATTGTAAAAATCATCAAAGCTCTGATTGGCAATAAGTTCATCATCCATGAGCTTTCTCATCTGCTCGGCAAGCTGTCGTATCTGATCCTCCGTTGTATCCGAAGCATAAAGACACCTCGTGATCTCCGCGTACTCGGTCACCACCTGTCTCGGGGTTCCGGGATATGCGGTATCGTAGTTTTTCGCAAGCTGCTTGGTAGCTGCGGTTATCTGAACCGTATCCGCTTTCTTGTCCGGCGTATTGATCGCCAGGATAAAAATAGCCAGCACTCCGACGGCCAGTATCACAAGCCCCATTATCGTTTTTGCCACACTATTCTTCTTCATACCTAAGCTCCTTGCTCCTGCCGTCCTTCGCTGCAACAGTTTCAGGGAAAATATCCCTTGCAAACTGCAGATACTGTTTGGGATCATTAAGGGACGGACTGTAGTGCGTAAGCCAGAGTTCCCCGACTCCGGCACTCTTTGCCAGGGCTGCAGCCTCGGTAAACATCATATGCTTTTTCTCCCTGGCCTTTTGCTGATCCTCGGGATCTCCGTACATCCCTTCACATATAAATATATCGGAATCCGCCGCGTTTACCTCAATAGATTTGGTAGGCCTGGTGTCCGTCGTATAGGTCACCTTAAGTCCCCGTCTTGCCTCACCCATCACCATATCCGGCGTGAAAACCCTTCCGTCCTCACCCTTGCAGATATTGCCCTTCTGCAGAGGATTCCAGAATTTAAGCGGTATGTCAAGTCTCTTTGCCTCATCCGCGTTGAATCTCCCGGCTCTGGACACGCTGACAGAATAACCGTAGCAGGTCACATTGTGATTTACCTTGAAGGCTTTCACATGCATCCCGAAAATATTAAATTCCTCTTCGCTGCCTGAAAGCTCCAGAAGCTTTATATCAAAGGGCAGCCCCTGGGCGATAATAAGCAGTGATCTCACTATCTTTTCAAGTCCCTTGGGACCTGCAAGAAGCACCGGCTCCGTTCTGTCCGCATTGGCCATGGACAGCATCATCCCCGGCAGCCCGCTTATATGATCCGCATGGAAGTGCGTAAAAAGGATCGCATCTATCCCCTTCGGAGACAGAGCTTTCTTTCTAAGCGCGCACTGCGTAGCTTCTCCGCAGTCTATAAGTATACCGTTTCCGCCAAACCTCAGCATAAGGCTCGTCAGATATCTGTAGGGCATAGGCATCATGCCGCCCGTACCCAGCAGAGTTATATCAAACATTATCCTTCCTCTTCCAGAAAATCATCGCATCTTCCTTGGGATTATCATAAAATCCGGGTCTTTTCCCCTCGGAAACAAATCCAAGCTTCTCATAAAGCCTTATGGCCGGTATATTGGAAACTCTCGCTTCCAATGTAAAGTTCCTGACCCCTGCCTTCTCTCCCTCTGACATCAGATACTTCATAAGATGCTCCGCTATACCCTGCCCCCTGTAGGCGCTGTCCACAAGGACGTTCGTGATGTCACCGTCGCCGCACATATTCCTCACACCTGCGCAGGCTACGATCTCCCCGCTTTCAGTGTCCCGGGCAACAGCATACACCGCATAATCACAGCAAAGCGACTCCCTGAAATCCTCCTCTGTCCAGGCATCCCCGCCGAATATCCCGCTCTCAAGCTCTGCAGCTTTTGCGCAGTCTGTCATTTTCATGCGCTCGTATTCGATCATTTATTACCTGCCAAGGCCCGCTCTCTTTCAGCCTGGGACACCCTGAGGTACACCGGGACATGCAAAGATGCGTCCACGCCTTTTCCTTCCATTATATACTGCTCAGCCAGTACCGCTACGCCGGACGCTCTCTGCAGCCTGTTATTCGCTCCGGAGAATAAAAACGAAACCCTGCACTCATGCCTTATCTGCTCTTCAAAAACCTTTACCCCGTCACCCAGAAAAACTGTCCGCCTGCCTCTTTTATTAACATCTTCCAAAATGTCGGAAAGGGGAACAGCGCACTGCTCCCTGAGCACTATCAGGCTGTCGTCTTCACTTAAGGTATAGATCCCGGTGTAGGTTTCATTTCTTCTCGCATCCATAAGCGGCACGATGTTTCCTTCAAAGCCGGTCAGGTTCCTGGCAAGGGCATCCACCGTAGGGATCCCTACCAGCTTTTTCCCCGCTGCCTCCGCAAGTCCCTTTGCAGTCGCCGAGCCTATGCGAAGTCCGGTAAAGGATCCCGGCCCCTCAGTCACCGCGATCGCATCCATGTCGGATAATAAAAGCCCCGATGCCTTTATTACCTGATCCACCATAGGCATTAAGGTTTCGGAATGCGTGAGTTTATTGCATACAAAAAACTCTGCCTTTATTACCCCCTCTGAAAGCACCGCAGCCGAAGCCGCAAGTCCCGAAGCATCTATTGCAAGTATGTTCATTTCTTTTCCCCGGAATCAATGCTTATCATACGGTGATCGAATCCTTTGCTGTTGTCTTTTTTTATATCTATCCATACAGTGTTTTCCGGCATGAGTTCTTTTATAAGATCAGCCCACTCCACTAACGTTACTCCGTTTCCGAAAAAGCAGTCCTCGTATCCTGTCTCGTCCATCTCACTGATGTCGCCTATACGATAGACATCGAAATGATAAAAAGGCATCCTGCCGTCATCATACTGCTGCATGATGGTATAGGTGGGCGAGTTCACCCTCTCCTTTATGCCAAGACCTTCGGCGAAGCCCTTTGCGAATATGGTCTTTCCCGTTCCAAGGTCTCCCGTCAGGGCTATTATATCTCCGGGGGCTGCCTCCTCCCCCATTTTCTTTGCAAGTTCAAAGGTCTCTCTCTCCGACCCGGTCTCTGTAGCCATCATTTCTCTATTCCATACTCGCGACCGAAATAACCGCCGTCTTATAAAACTGTTCCACGGTATATGCGATTAACCTGAATTCGTGCCCGTGGCACTCATTAACGTTAATCAGTATACCACATGTTACAAGCCTTCGCACCGCCAGCACGCTGAATTACAACACGCACGCCGTCTTGAAACAGGAATCGCTTGAATTAAAGCAGCAAAACTGATATTATGTAAACAAAGCTTGTGCAACAGATCTGTTGTTGATTATCCAAAAAACTCCAAGTGAATCCGGCTTCGATGCCAGGAAATAACTGCGCCGATCTGCCGGAAGGTGATACCTTTGTGCATTTGCGCTTATTCGCTGTTTTGATTTCTGTTTCGCTGACCTATCGTGCCAAACGGGGAGAAAGGACGAAAACATGTCAATACATAAAGACGATCAGAGAAACACCTGGTATATCTCCATTTATTACAAGGACTGGACCGGTGCCAGAAAGAAGAAGTTCAAGAGAGGCTTTGCCACCAAAAAGGAAGCACAGAAATACGAGGCTGATTTCCTCGCAAAGGCGAGCTGCAGTTCCGGGATCAGATTCGACAAGCTTGTCGAGTACTACTTCGAGAACCTGGAAAACCGCGTGCGAAAGAGCACCTACATCAATAAGAGCTACATCATAAAGGACAAGATCCTGCCTTACTTCGGCGAAAGAATCACCGACTCCATAACCCCCGCGGACATACGCAGATGGCAGGACGATCTCATAAGACGGGGCTACGCTGACACCTACCTGCATACTATACAGGAGCAGCTCTCTGCGATCTTCAACTATGCAGTGAAGTACTACGACCTTCCCAAAAATCCCTGCGTTGCTGCAGGCAGCATGGGAAAAGGGTTCGCTTCCGAGATGGAGATCTGGACAATAGAAGAATTCTATCTGTTCATAGAGTCCATGAGGGACAGACCCGCAGCCTTCATTGCTTTCATGATCCTCTTCTGGACAGGCCTGAGACTCGGAGAGATGCTTGCTCTTACCATTTCGGATATAGATCTCGAAAGAAGAACCCTCAGGGTGAACAAATCCCTGCAGCATATACAGGGCTTTGATATCATCACTGAGCCCAAGACTCCAAAAAGCAACAGGATAATCTCCATTCCCGAAGTCCTTGCGCTTGAACTGTCCGCCTATATGGACAGCCTTAGTAACCCCTCCTCCGACACCCGGCTTGTCCTCCTGTCGAAAAACCTGCTGGAGAAGCTTTTCAAACGCGGGATAAGAAAGACCGGTGTAAAGGACATCCATATCCACTGCCTGCGCCACTCACATACAGCCATCATAGCTTCCCTCGGCGCCTCCCCCGTAGAAGCTGCAGAAAGACTGGGACACGAAAACGTCCATACCACCCTGAACATCTACACCCATGTTCTCCCCGGCAGACAGCAGATAATCTCCGACGAGCTGGATAAGCTTTACAAAAAGACAAAAGGGGGAAATGAAAACGAGGGTGACGACGAAGGTGATCTGGTGATTGCAAACTGATATACTTCTCTTTCGCGGAATTCATTCCTTAATGATCACCGGCAGGCTGTCCGAAACCAGTCTGCCGGTTTTTTTCTGTTGATATAAGACGGATTCAGATGACCCCGAAAAGATCCGTGAGATCCGCATCTTCTATTATCCGGTCTGACCTCACATCTGCGTTGGCAAGCATCTTTTCAACCCTGTTTTCCACCGCTACATCGATGAACCTGTCAGGATCTATTCCTCTTAGCTTAAAGAAATAAAACGGATTTTCATCAAACCTGAGTCCTATACCGTACATCACCGCCGCCACATGCTTGCACATCATAGCCCAGTCCGGACAGGTACAATTAAATGATATCTCCTTAGGACTCGGGAATAATCCTCCCTTATCGGTGAAAAGCTCCTTAAGTTCCTCGGGAAATTCTCCTCCCGCGAGGATCTCCAGGCTTTCGATCTTCCTTGTGCATCTGTCTATTATCTTCTGACAGCTCTCCTCGGACAGCCTTCCTACCCTCACTTCTACCTTATAAGGTGCTCTGCGTCTCCCCTGAACCTTAGCCGTCACCCTGCCGTCGTCTATCTTAAGGTCTATTACGGTTCCCGATCTTACGTACCTCTTCCCTCTCTCCAGACGGCTTGAATAATCGGCGTAGCTTTCGAGATTGTCGCACCAGGCCTGTCCCCACCAGCTTTCACAAATTGCTCCTCTTCCGGTGTGACATACGGCAGGCTCAAAATCCTTTCCCTTTTTCCCGGCTCTCTTCACGCTTGCCAGAGCTTTATTCTTAAGCTCTCTGGCGCTGGGCTGGTCATATACAGTCGTATCGCTCCAGTATCTGCTCATATCCTATACCTCCAGACGGAGCATGTTCATTATCTCCTCATTTGACATCTCAGTGATCCAGTTCTCACCGCCCTTGCCGATAACACTTTCGGCAAGCTCCGTTTTCTGCTGTATCATCCGGTCGATCTTTTCTTCGATCGTTCCGGTGGTTATAAACTTATGCACTATAACGCTCTTGTCCTGGCCTATCCTGTAAGCTCTGTCCGTAGCCTGGTTTTCAACTGCGGGATTCCACCATCTGTCAAAATGTATCACATGGTTTGCGGAAGTCAGATTAAGTCCGGTACCTCCGGCCTTAAGTGACAGTATCATGAACGGAATATAATCCTCCCCGTTGAACTGATCCACAAGCTTCTGCCTCTTGGCAACCGGAACGCCTCCGTGTATCACAAGCCCCTTTGCCATAAATATCTCCTCGAGAAAAGCAGAGAGGTAAGGAATTATTTCCTTATACTGCGTGAAAACAAGAACCTTTTCCCTTCTTTCATATATAGTTTCGCATATGGTTTTCAGGGTTTCAAATTTTCCGCTCTCCTTTATGTCATATCTTTCCTGACCGAGGTACTGATCCGGATGATTACAGATCTGCTTAAGCTTTGTAATATAAGCAAGCACCAGCCCTCTTCTCTGC
>JAFPZU010000168.1 GCA_017417105.1 Lachnospiraceae bacterium
CTTATTGTCGATACCCTTCTTAAGCCTCTCGACGTTGGTAACGAAGAGGTCGTCTCCTACGAGCTGAACCTTGTCTCCGATCTCTGCCGTCATCTTCTTCCAGCATTCCCAGTCCTCCTCATCGAGACCGTCCTCGATGGAGTAGATAGGATACTTGTCTACAAGGCTCTTCCAGTGAGCGATAAGCTCGTCTGACGTGAAGTCCTTGCCTGACTTGGGCTGATGATAGAAGCCTGTGCCCTTGTCTGACTTCCACTCGGAAGCTGCTGCATCCATTGCAAGAACGAAATCCTTGCCGGGCTCATAGCCGGCTTCCTTTATAGCCTTAAGGATAAGCTCGATTGCTTCCTCGTCACCCTTTAAGCTGTTGGGTGCGAAACCGCCCTCGTCACCGACTGCGGTAACGTCCTTCATATCCTTTATAAGCTTCTTAAGGGTATGGAATACCTCAGTACACCATCTTAAGCCTTCCTTGAAGGATGAAGCGCCTGCAGGCATTACCATGAACTCCTGGGTATCAACGGAGCTGTCAGCATGAGCGCCGCCGTTTAAGATGTTCATCATGGGAAGCGGAAGTGTATTTCCGTTAACGCCGCCAAGATAGCTTCTTAAAGAAATGCCAAGCGCATTTGCGCAAGCCTGGCAGGTAGCGATGGAAACCGCAAGGATGGCATTTGCGCCAAGCCTTGATTTGTTCTTTGTGCCGTCAGCCTTTATCATGGCTGCATCTACCGCATATATATCCGAAGCATCCATGCCGCAGATCACATCAGCGATAACTGTGTTGATATTCTCCACTGCCTTTGACACGCCCTTTCCAAGGAATTTGGACTTGTCGCCGTCACGAAGCTCGCAAGCCTCGAACTGACCTGTGGAAGCTCCTGAAGGAGCAGCTCCGCGTCCTACTGTTCCGTCTACCAGAGTAACCTCTGCCTCGACTGTAGGGTTTCCGCGGGAATCAATGATCTCACGTCCGATTACTTTCTCGATCTCAAGATAGTTCATATTATTAAACCTTCCCTTTCTTTAATTCCCGGTGATCGCCGGGTTGATTTTTACACGTCTCTAATCTTACCACATTAGCAGAATTCATACAACAGAATCTGTATACCCTTATCCCTTAAAAAAGCCCCTTGATTACCCCGGTGAGAGCCGAATACTTCTGCCTGAAGATTTCATGGTTTTCGTCGATGAAGGATACCTCCTCTCCTGCCGCGGCATCCTCCAATGCTTTTGCCAGATCCGAAACTTCATCTGCTCCGATTGTCCTTGAAGCGCTCTTTAACGAATGGATTATTATCCTGTAATCTGCCCAGTTCTTATCATCATAATACTTCACCAGAAGCTGATCTTTTTCCTTTGAATCCGCAGCATATTCCTGAAGGACTTCAAAATAGATCTCTTCATCATCCGCGCAGTATTCAAGCCCCTCTTTAGTATCAACACCGGCATCTTTCAGCTTTTCCAGTCTGTAACCGCTTTCGGGAACCAGGATAACATCGTCGTCATCATCGTCATCATCGATCTCAAGCCTGATCCCGGGATCGCCCGAATCCTTATCCGTATTCTTACCTGCATCTTTATCCGCCCCGTCTGTTTTGATCAGATCCTCCGAAAGATATTCCTTAAGCACGCTTTCAAGCTGAGAAACATCAATGGGCTTTGCAAGATAATCATCAAAGCCTGCCCTTAAGTACTTCTCCCTTGAACCCACAACGGCATTTGCCGTAAGGGCAACGACAACGGTCTCCCGTGGAATTATCTTCTCTTCTCTCATCTTCTGCAGGGTTTCTATTCCATCAAGTTTGGGCATCATATGATCAAGCAGGATGATATCGTATCTTTTGACCCCGGCCATTTCCATGGCTTCAAATCCGGATTCAGCAAGATCCGGCACTATTCCGTTCAGCTTAAGGAGAGATTTTGCTACCTTAAGGTTCATCCTGTTGTCATCAACAACAAGCACCCTTGCTTCAGGCGCAAGAAAAGCGCTCTCCCTCTTATCACTTACGGAGCCCTTGAAATTGATCCTGGAATATGCCCCCATTGGAGTCTCATCCGCGATCTTCTGTTTAAGCTCAAATGAGAACACCGATCCTTTTCCATAGGTACTCTCCACATTAAGACTGCTGTCCATCATGGCAAGAAGCCTTGTTACTATGGACATGCCAAGCCCGGTCCCCTCTATGCTCCGGTTCCTCTTCTTATCAAGACGCTCAAAGGATTCAAAGAGCCTCTCCTTATCCTCTTCCTTTATTCCTATTCCGGTATCGCTCACTGAGACAAAAAGCCTTACATTGCCTCCTTCCCGTCCGAGATCCTTTATTGTAAGCACTATCTCGCCCTCATCAGTATATTTGACGGCGTTTGTTAAAAGGTTGGATATAACCTGGCTTATCCTTACATCATCACCGTAGAGGGCAGAGGGGATGCTTTCATCCACAACAACCGAAAGATCCAGAAGCTTTGCCCTTGCCCTTTCATGAACTGAGGATTCAAGGGAGTGTATGAGTTCCGCGGTTTCATACCTGACGGGTATTATTTCCATCTTTCCGTCTTCTATCTTTGAAAAATCAAGGATGCTGTTTATTATTGCAAGAAGCGTCTTTCCGGCAGAGCTTATATCCCCGGCGTAATCAAGGATGTCCCCGTCCTTTGACTCCCGCAATATCATCTCATTCATTCCAAGGATAGCATTTATCGGTGTTCTGATCTCATGGGACATCTGGGCAAGGAACTGACTCTTTGCTCTTCCCGCGGCAAGAGCCGCATCCGCCGCATCCTTCATTCTCCTGTTTGTCTCATCCTGCCAGCGCATGAGATTTGAAAGAACCCGGTAAATCAGGATGATGCAGAGAAGACTGGCTGCTGCGCAGATCAGCGCATAAACAAACACTTTCCCGTATATGCTCCAGATATCATGCACCACATAAACCGTAAACCTTGTTTCGGGGTTATAGGCAGCTCTTAATATCCTGTAAGATCCGTCATAGTCCTTTATGATGCTGCCGTCTTTTCCGGAGTTTTCGATATTTCCGTAAGGAAGATGGGATACGTTGATCTTGTTGTTTTCCGACATCTGATAACTGCCATAGGGGTGATTAATGATATCGCCGTCAGGGTCCACCAGAAAAGCATAACCGTCCATCGAATAACTGTCTCCAAGGATCTCCACCAGCTTGTCCATGAAGAAATCAATACCGAATATTCCCAGGAATTCTCCTGTTTTTGAATCATAAACTGCCTCTGAAAAGGTAACGCAGTAGCCTCCGGTCTGATCATCGTAATAAGGGGCTGATATGCTCCAGCCGTCATCAGAGGCGATCGTTGCCATATACCAGGGTCTGTCGCCAACGTGCCACCCGGGTTCCGGCTTCCAGCCGTTATTCATATAAACATCGGGATCAAATCTTGGATTTCCTATGTAGGTGACGGAGATCTCAGGATACTGCATCGTAATATCGTTAAGATATTTTATGGTCTCATCGTAATCTTCAAGTATTTCAGGGTGGGTCGAGATTATGCTCACGAACATATCAAGTATGCCCTTCTGCCTTGTGATCCATTCCGTAAGCTCATTTTCGTAGTTCTGCGCCACGCTTTGCATAAGTTCGTTTCCCCAATTGGTCGTGACATTTACGTTCACATACAGGGTAATGACCATTATCAGGAGTATCAAGGCAATGATAAGAGCCCTGAAACGGCGGTTCATTCCTGTTATTTCATAGGAATCCTTCTTTTCCGATCCATCTTCTGTAGTTCGGACCATGCTCTTATAGGAGATGATCTGATCTATCATCCGGGCAAGCTCCATGCCGGATTCATGTATCCTTGACATCTCGGCGCCGTAATCAGTGATATTTTCCTGATCGGAGGTGCTTATTATCCTTGTTAAGGGATCTCTGAGTTCGGAGGTTATATTGTCTAAGAACGCTTCCTTGGAAGCAAGGGCGGATTCTGCGCTCTTCTGGTTTCTTATAGCCACCAGATACATCATGACAAAAGTTGAAAACAGCGCTATCGCAAGAAGGATAGTAAGCAAAAGCTGAATATAGGATTCTTTGTATAATTCCCAGTCGCTTTCGCTTACGATAAGGTACCATCCGCCGGCGCTCTTTGTCGCAAAGAGGTATTCATAAAGAAAATCGGATTTTAGCTTTGAAGCGGAAACTCCGTCGGTGTTTTTTGAAAGAGCCCATATGCCAAGATAATCAGGAAGGGCCTCCTTAAGATTTTTACCAATGTAGCTTTCATCGGAGTACCCGGCTATGACACCATCTCCGGTCACAATGACTGCATCATGAACGTTCAGTTTCTCCGTCTGCATAAGATGCGCCTGGATATCATCCATTACATAGTCTACGGCAAAGACCGTATCCTGATCCGGGAGCATGATAGAAACCGTATAGCAGATATCCCCTGTCATGGCATCCTGATAAGGGGAAGATACATAAACCTTTCCGCCGTTTTTAATGGCTCCCCTGTACCATATCCTTTCGGTTATGATATAGTCCTCCGGTATATCATAGCCCGGGATAATAGCCCAGTCTGAGCCTGCTATATAGGCATTGAAAGCTCCGGTATCTCCTTCAACCAGAAGATCACGCTCTTCATAAAGGTAATCCTTAAGAGCCTCTCTGTCATCAAGATTCTGTCCCGCGGAAATGGCAAGCTCCATGGTGAGTCTCTCATCCTTGGAGATCATATCCTCGACTTCCTTGCTTATTATCTCAAGCTGATAAATACCGGCATTCCAGATCTGCTGTCTCGTCTGTCTGAAGACCATTACGGTATTCATGAAGATGACGGCAAACAGCAAAGATGCCACCAGTATTATTAAGCCAAGCCCCTTTTTGTTTCTGCTGAAGGATCGCATTACCTAAAATAACATGAATCTTTGGTGTTACCTTGCTTCTTTTTGAACAATATCATCCTGTGCCTTGCAGATGCTGTTTTCCGGTATCACACCTCTGACGCAGGATACGGGATATACGTTTGAATTCCGCCCTACAACGGTTCCGGGATTTAAGACGGTATTGCAGCCTATCTCCACATGATCCCCAAGCATTGCTCCGAATTTTTTAATCCCGGTCTCTATCTTTTCTCCGGTAGCATAATCCTTCACCACAACAAGCGCTTTATCAGCCTTGACATTTGATGTGATGGAGCCTGCTCCCATGTGGGAATAAAACCCAAGGATTGAGTCCCCCACATAATTATAATGCGGAACCTGAACATGATTGAAGAGAATTACATTCTTAAGCTCGGTAGAATTTCCTACCACACAGTCATCTCCTACAAGGGCGTTTCCTCTTATGAAAGCGCACTGCCTGACCTCCGTTCTTTCTCCTATGATGCAGGGGCCTGTCATGGAAACCGTGGGCCAGATCTTTGCGCTTCTGGCTATCCATATATTTTCACCCCTTTTTTCATAGATATCGGTATCAAGGTGCATTGCCAGTTTTTTTATGAAATAACCTATCTCCTTCAGTGCCTCCCAGGGATACTCAAACTTTTCAAGAAATTCCCCGGCCATTGTCTCACTGAGAGTATACAGATTTTTAATCTTTGCGTTTTCCATTTTTCGCCTCCACTATCATTCTTTACCCGGCCGCATTCAGATCATCTTTATCTTCCGCCGGCTTTTTTGTTTTGGTCTTTTTATTCCCGGCGTCCTTATAGACTTCATTTACTTCTTTAAGCTTTGCGGCAACTGCCTGTTTTAAATCCTTTGATTTTACGAAATTAACATGCTTCGATACATAACCCTCGAGCTTGCCTCTGTAATCTTCAGTGGTTATCTCCCCTCTTTCAAGCTGTGAAAGTCCCTTCTCCCAGCTTGCCGTCATCTTTGGTTCAAGCATCGACGGCAGTGTCATGAGTATTATCTCATATATCATCTCTCCCATGGCAGAGGGAGTCAGCACCTGGGTCTTTTTATTAAGCTTAATATAATCATTCCTTATAAGCTTTTCTATTATCCCGGCTCTTGTGGCTGATGTACCTATCCCCGCCCCCTTAATCTCAGCCCGAAGCTCCTCATCCTCTATAAGCTGTCCGGCATTCTCCATCGCAAGGATCATGGAGCCCGATGTATATCTTTTAGGCGGGCTTGTCTTTCCTTCCTTTATCAGAAGTCCGTTAAGCTCCACTATGTCTCCTTTTTTCAGTGAAGCAAGTACATCAAAAAGCTCGCTGCTCTCCTGGGTCTCATCCTCGTCCCCTGTGGTTTCTTCCGAAGACGCCTCTTTCTTTGGTTTATCCTGACCTGTTATCTCATAAAAACCCGGCTCTTTTAATGCTTTTACATTTGTGAAGAATTTTTCCTTTCCTGCGGCGGTAGTGATCATCAGTTTTTCAAATACTGCCGGAGGATAGAAAATGGACAGGAATCTACGAACGATCATGTCATAAACCGACCTTTGAAGATCAGAAAGGGAGGAAAGCCTTGAAACATCCCCTGTGGGGATTATCGCATAGTGATCCGTAACCTTTGAATCATTGACATACTGTGTCTTTTCAAGTCCTTCGTAGAGCTTTTCATCCCTGATCCTCAGCACAAACTCCTTAACCGGAGCATATCTGTAAAGCCCTCCGAGATTCTTTGTTATTTCCTTTGCTACGGCGCTTGTCAGCACCCTTGCATCGGTTCTGGGATAAGTCGTAAGTTTGGCTTCGTAAAGTACCTGGGCTATATCAAGGGTCTGATCCGGACTTATCTTAAATCTTTTTGTACAGGCAGCCTGAAGCTCCGCAAGGTTATATAATAAAGGCGGTTTTTTTGTCTCCTTTTTTCTTTCGCTCTTAAAGATAAGTCCGCTGTGAAAATCATCCAAAGAAGCTATCAAAGCCTCGGCATTCTTTTTTTCCTTAAAGCCTTTTTCAGAATATAAAAGCGGGGATTCAAAGTATTCGGATCCGGATACAGCTCTCCATTCGCCGGTAAAGTCCGTATCATTTTTCTTAAACAAAGCCTGGATCTTAAAGAAAGGAGTCTCATCAAAATCCCTGATCTCTTTCTCTCTTCTTACAACCATTCCAAGCACGCAGGACATGACTCTTCCAACGGCTATTGCAGCGTACTTCTTGGTATGTGCAGCGTCATTCATCATGCTTCCGTATTTTACCGAGAGCACACGGGAAAAATTGATGCCCATGGAGTAGTCTTCGATAGCGCGCATGATCCCGGCATTCGCAAGGTTTCTGTAGGCCTCATAAGGCCTGGCTTCATTTATTCCGCGCAGGATCTCATCCTCTGTCGTTGAGTCTATCCAGACTCTTTTTTCCTCCATGCCGTTTCTTACCCCGCCCTGCATGCGGATAAGCTCTTCTATGACCTGTCCCTCCCTTCCGGAGTCCCCGGCCCAGAGCACACAGGATACATCATCTCTGTGAAGACATCTGTTAACTATATTGTATTGCTTTTTGGAATTCTGAATGACTGCGTACTTATATTCTGCCGGAAGAAAGGGCAGATCTTTAAGGTTCCATTTTTTATATTTAGCATCGTAGACTTCGGGATAGGACATCTCAACAAGATGCCCTACGCACCAGGTTATGACATAGGAATCATTTTCTATTACTCCGTCTCCCCTGCCAGACACCTTCAGTATGGCCGCATAATCCCTTGCTACCGAAGGTTTTTCGGTGATTATGAGTGTCTTTCCCAAATCAGCCCTCTCTAATCGGTCTGAAGGGCTTATCCTTCAAAAGCTTGGTAGTAGTATCAAAATCAGAGGGCTTGCTGTAATAGTATCCCTGGGCTATCTCGCAGCCAAGATCCAAAAGAATGCTTCCCTCTTCGGCGGTTTCCACACCTTCCGCCACAAGACCCATATCAAGTCTTCTGCCAATATTTATAATGCTCTCTACAAGAACTTCCGTCTTTATATCCTTCTGTATGGAGGATACAAAGCTCTTATCTATCTTGAGAACATCTGCATTAATATTGTGTATCAGTGAAAGTGATGAATATCCGGTGCCAAAGTCATCTATTGCGATACAGAAGCCCATGGCTTTTAATATGCCGGTGAACTCTATGATGCGGGCATATTCCGACTCTGAAGCGGATTCCGTTATCTCTATCTCGATAAGGTGGGGATCGATGCCATAGGTATCAACCACCTTCTTTATCTCTTTTTCCACATTCGGGACAAAGATATCCTTCCTTGAGAAGTTTACGCTCATGACCGGAGGATTAAGTCCCATATCCTGCCATTTTCTTATTGCCTCGCAGGTCAGTCTCAAGATCTCGATATCAAGATCATAAATCAGTCCCAGCCTGTCGATAACCGGTATAAACTGATCCGGGAATATGAAAGAGCCGTTGTGTATCCAGCGGCAGAGGGTCTCAAAGCCCGTAAGCTCGCCCGTTGCCATATTTACCTTGGCCTGGAAATAAGCCTGGAACTCATGTCCCGTTAAAGCCGGCGGGAAGATCGCGGCTATCTTTTTATTGTGCTGCTGCATCTCCTTGAACTGATCGGAGTAATATACAACAGGCTGTTTAAGCCGCTGTTTCGCAAAGGTATTGGCTATTCCGGCATGCTCTATCCTGGATACCAGATCCCATTCGCTGTCGTTGGCCGCTATCCCGATCCAGGCAGATATATCTATCTTTCGTCCCGGTGACGTTTCAAGCGAATCTATCGTAACAAGGGACAGTCTGTTTATAAGGACGTCCAGATTTTCAGGCTTTACAAAGAAAAGGAAGCTGTCTCCCCCCAGACGGCAGACCCCCTCATCAGAATCCACCATTAATGTTATCATCCTTGCATATCTTGTTATGACCTCGTCTCCGCCCTTTGAACCAAGTCTTTCGTTAACGTATTTGAAATTCTGGAGGTTTACGTATACTATGGCGTATTCCACATCGGGGTTTAATTTCCTGGCCTCGCTGTACTGGGTACGAAAACCCACCATATTGGGAATACCGGTATCCGAATCATGATTTCTTGCAAAGACTAAAAGACGTCGCATGACCATGATGCTTCGGATCGCGAAAAGCCTGTCGACTATACGGTGATACTTTTTAGTATCAATGGAAGAAACGGGAGTATTTTTATCAAGATAAAGCCTTACCGTTGTAGCATGTACATCCCGGACGTCAAAGCCGTATTCAAGGACATCCCCTGCTTCCGCCTCTGTTTCAAAGGACGCAATAAAACCATCCGCATCCTTCTCTGTATCAAGAACAAAATCAGGACCTGCAAACTGGGATGCAGATTCATTTACAAACTCAACAGTATAGGTGACCTTGCAGACACCCATCATGTGGTAGAGCTCCCTGTAATCATCAGAAACCAGAGTATGGTTAATGAATTTTTCCAGGATCTGTTCGAGTTTTTTTTCTATCTGATCGTAATCGCGCATTAACTACTTGGCTTTAATAAATCCTTTTGCTTTCAGTAATTCCGCTCCAAGAACTGCTCCTCCTGCAGCTCCCCGCACAGTATTATGGGCAAGTCCCACAAACTTGTAGTCAAAGACTGTATCTTCTCTGAGCCTTCCTATGGAGATCCCGAAGCCTCTTTCATAATCCACATCCAAAGTAACCTGAGGTCTGTCATCTTCCGTAAAATACTGGATGAACTGCTTCGGTGCGGAAGGAAGCTCAAGCTTCTGCGGCTCCCCACTGTAGGATACGAGAGCATCTATAAGCTCCTCCTTTGAGGGCTTTTCTTCAAAATCGATAAAGACTGAAGCAGTGTGTCCGTTAAGAACGGGGATCCTTATACACTGTGAAGTGATCTTCGGTCCCTTAGCTGGAATAATCTTTCCGCTTTCCCTGTCAATATGCCCGTATATCTTAAGAGGCTCTTTCTCGCTCTTTTCTTCTTCACCGCCGATATAGGGAATAACATTTCCCACCATCTCCGGCCAGTCCTTAAAGGTCTTGCCGGCTCCCGATATCGCCTGATAGGTAGATACCACAAGCTTGGAAGGTTTCCATTTCCTCCAGATATATACCGCAGGAGCATAGGCCTGGATCGAGCAGTTGGGCTTTACCGCGATAAAGCCGTTTTTAGTTCCGAGTCTCTTTTTCTGATATTCAATGATATCCGTGTGCTCCGGGTTTATCTCGGGGATCAGCATCGGAACATCCTCTGTCCATCTGTGGGCGGAATTATTCGACACTACGGGAGTTTCAGTTTTTGCGTATTCCTCTTCTATCCTCCGGATCTCATCCTTTGTCATGTCAACGGCCGAAAAGCAGAAATCAACGCCCTCTGCGACATGCGAAACATCGGATACATCCATAACCTTCATGTTCTTTACATTCTCCGGCATGGGAGTATCCATCTTCCATCTGTCTCCCACGGCCTCCTCATAGGTCTTTCCTGCCGATCTGGGGCTTGCAGCTATCGCCGTTACCTCAAACCAGGGGTGATCTTCAAGCAGCGCTATGAACCTCTGGCCTACCATTCCGGTGCCGCCAAGTATTGCGACTTTAAGCTTTTCCATAATAACTCTCCTCCTCAGTTTTTTAGATATTCCCTGTAATATCCTATGGCTTCCATCATCTTCTCCCTGCCCGGAGCCCCGGCGGTAAGTCTTGACTCGACACAGGTCTTCATCGATATTGCCTCATATATATCTTCTTCAAATACATCGGATTCTTCTTTGAACTCCTCAAGTTTAAGGTCATCCAATGCTTTGTTTTCCATGGCGCACTTTAATACAAGCCGTCCCACAACGGAATGGGCATCCCTGAAAGGGACTCCCTTTTTTACAAGATAATCAGCGGCGTCCGTTGCATTTGTAAAGCCGTTCTTTGCGCTTTTTTCCATAACGTCCTTATTGAAGGTTATGGTTTTCATCATTCCCGTAAACTCCCTTATGCAGTCTGCGGTATTATCCATGGCATCAAAGGAAACCTCCTTGTCCTCCTGCATATCCTTGTCATAAGCCAAAGGTATGCCCTTCATGGTGGTAAGAAGTGACATAAGCGCTCCGTAGACTCTTCCCGTCTTTCCCCTTACAAGCTCTGCTATATCCGGGTTTTTCTTCTGAGGCATGATGGAAGATCCGGTACTGTATCTGTCATCTATTTCCACAAAAGAGTATTCATTTGAATTCCAGATTATGATCTCTTCGGAAAACCTTGAAAGATGCATCATTATAAGAGAAAGCGCCTCAAGATAATCAATAAGATAATCCCTGTCGGATACTGAATCCATTGAATTTCTGGTAGGGCCGCCCTCAAAACCAAGGAGTGACGCCGTAAGGGATCTGTCAAGACCATAAGTGGTACCTGCCAAAGCTCCGGCACCGAGCGGACACTGATCCATCCTTTTTAATATATCCGAAAGCCTCTGTCTGTCCCTTATGAACATTTCAAAATAAGCTCCCATATGATGGGCAAGGGTTACAGGCTGCGCTTTCTGCAGATGGGTAAAACCCGGCATGAAAGTATCGGTGTTATTCTCCATTATGGAAAGGAGTACTGACTGAAGCTCCTTTAAGAGCTCATCTTTCTCTTTGATATTCTTTCCGGTATAAAGCTTCATATCGAGGGCTACCTGATCGTTTCTCGATCTTCCGGTATGAAGCCTCTTTCCTGCATCCCCGATTCGTTCGGTAAGAACTGCCTCTATAAAGCTGTGTATATCCTCGGCATCTTCTGATATCATAAGCACCCCGCTTTCGATATCAGCTTTGATCTTTTTAAGCTCCGAAACGATCTCTTCACTTTCAGAAGACGGTATTATCCCGCACTTTCCAAGCATTGTGGCATGTGCAACAGAACCTTCGATATCTTCGGCATAAAGCCTTTTATCAAAGAATATGGACTGGTTGAACCTGTATGCTGAAGCATCTGTAGCCTCTTTGAATCTTCCGCCCCAAAGATTTGCCATTCCCCTAATCTCCCTTTAATACAAGCCTTGCCGAAAGCAGCATGGCAACACCCAGAGCAACGGCCGGAAACAGTGAAGTTACGGCTCCAACTATAAGAAGAAGCGCCGAAACCAACACCGGAACAAAGACCGGAGCACCTACAAGCAGTATGCCCATAACAGTGCAGAATACAAGAACCATTAAAAACACGGGAATGCTCATCCCAAGCTCTTTGATCCCGAAGATCACGGTTATTATAAACATGGCAACAAGAATGATAAGCCCTAAGGTTGATCCCGGAAGCACTCCGAATATCAGATCATCCCTGTTTCTTCCTCTTCCTCTCGGACTTTCAAAGTCATCATCCTCATAATCAAAGTCTTCTTTTACCCTCTCACGCCTTACCCGTTCTCTTTTAGGGCGAACCTCCGGCTCAGGCCTGGGACGGCTCCTCCTTACAGGTCGTGCATTCCCGTCACTTACATGGGTTATGACATCCGTAGTCTCGGGTGGTACTCGTCTTAATTCCAAAACATCTCCTCCAATGCCTTAACGGCAGCCGTTCTGATGCATATAGAAAAATTGCACACAAAAAATATGCGGCTTTCGTCGTAGTTCTAATATCATAACGTATATTCTCTTATTATTCAAGGCAATGGGAAGAAATAGAAAAAAGAGCCTGTATCTTTCGACACAGACCCTTTCCTGCCGTTAGAGTGACTCGAACACTCGACCCACGCATTACGAATGCGTTGCTCTACCAACTGAGCCATAACGGCATCTTACGCCCGACTATCTTAACACTATATGCTATCTAACGTCAAATGATTTTTATCCTTTAGCCGGACTATACTTAAAGACGGAAACCGCAAGCGGTGCTACCCTGATCCTTATGGAATCGCTCCTGCCGTCGCATTCTGACTCTTCCGTGTATACCGATCCCCTGTTTACAAACCCGAACCCGTCATATTTCTCACTGTCGGAGCAGAAAACCTCGCTGTACTTTCCGGCTCTCGGCACCCCGATCTTGTATCCCTTATGAGGAATATTCGCAAAGTTTGCGACAACGATGAAAAGCTCGTCCTTTTTGTTTCCCCTTCTTGCAAATACAAGGATATTCTCCCTTGCGGAGATGTTATTGATCCAGTCAAACCCTGAAGGATCCATATCCTTTGCAAAAAGCGTCTCGTTCTTATTGTAAAAAGCCGTAACATCCTTCATGAGAGTCTGTACTGCCTGAATATCCTTGCCCTTGCCCTCGGCCATCTTACCGGAGATGAACTTCTTTCCGGGGTGCATGATCTGATAGGCAATAAGCGCTTTAAGATTGCCGAACTTTTCATCGGCATCCCCCGGCATCTCGTTCCAGATATCAACTATATCGTATAAAGGCAGGATGAATTTTTCATTATACTGATAGATCATGGGGAAGCAGATCTCGTTGTAGTGATTGCTCCGTCCCAGAGGCTCCTGCTTAAGGTATCCCAGAACATCACGAACCCAGCCGTGATTTATCTTATAATCAAAGCCAAGCCCCTCTTCCTCCGTGGACTGGGTGATACCCGGGAAGGTTGTATCGTCATCGGATATCAAAAGCACATCGGAGGAATACTTATGAAGCGTTGAGCTTAACTGCCTTAAGAAATCTATGCCGTCAAGGTTTTCATTTCCGCCGAACATATTGGGCGTCCAGCCGGTGCTTCCCTTACCGAAGTCAAGGTAGAGCATCCTTGCAACATCAGAAACCACAAGACCGTCAAAATGGAAGACATCCAGAAGGAATACAGCATTTGCCATAAGATAAGTCCGAACCTCTCCCCTGCCAAGATTGAAATATTTCCTGTCTGAATCAGGCACATAGGCTCTTTTCGGATCCCCATCCTCATAGATGCAGGTTCCGTCATACACGGAAAGACCTCCCTCGGCCGATGAGAAAGATGCTGGTGACCATCTGAAAAGCACTGCGATCCCTGCCTTATGAAGAGTATCCGTGAAAGAAACAACTGCTTCGGGATCACCCGGCGCTATATAGAGTGAATCAAAGTATGCGGATACAAGCACATGGCTGTAACCATATTCAGTTGCAGTCTTTATTATCTCTTTGGCATCTTTCTTTGAAAAATCGGTATCTTTATATTCATATATTGAAATTGGCGAACCGGCAGACTGTCTGTCTCCTCTTGAATCAAGCCATGCATCGTCGGCACCGGGAAGCTTGTCCAGATCATAAACTACGCTTGCCCCATCCTCCTTGTCTTCCTTCTTATAGGCATAGGGATCACGCTTCATCATAAGCTGACCGTTGCCAAGTCTTATCTCGTATTTGTAGTTATCCCCCTCCTTTACTCCGGGGATGAAAAGCTCGAACACGCCGGAATCAAAGAGCTTCTCCATCTGATGTATCCTGCCGTCCCAGTCGTTAAAGTCACCGACAACCGATACTCTCTGTGCATCAGGGGCCCATACTGCGAATCTGACGCCGTCAGTTCCGTTAAGCTTTATAACATGGGAACCAAGAATATCGCCTGCTCTGTAGTGAAGTCCCGACTCAAACTTCTGTATATCCCTCTTTGTTATACTGTCAGGGAAAGAATAAGGATCCATTTCGGTAAAAGTCTTTCCGTCCTTATTCTTTATCTCAAACTCATATTCAAAAGGCTCTTTGTTTTTAACAAGGGCGGCAAAATAACCGTCCTCGTCGGCAAGCTCCATCTTAACTGCACTTCTGGATCCCTTAACCTTAACCGAAATCTCTTCAGCTTCCGGTCTGTATGCCGTGATAAGGGTCTGTCCTCCTCTTACGGGATGCGCTCCAAGCACAGCCTTTGGATGATCCTCCTCCGCATAGGTTACAGCCTCGATCTCTGCCCAGTCCATTAAGTTGTACAGTTTCTTAGTCATCTTGCTCTCCTCGCTTTTATAATAAATGCTACAATTATCACTCAAACCTGTTTATAAAAAGTCCTGACCGAAGCTTTGGTTCAAACCAGGTGGATTTCGGCGGCATGAGCCTCCCGGCATCGGCTACCGCAAAAAGCTCGTCTATGGACGTGGGATACATGGCAAAGGCTACTTCATATGAGCCACTGTCCACAAGCTTTTCAAGCTCAGAAAGTCCCCTTATCCCTCCTACAAAACCGATGCGCGGATCAGTCTTAGGGTCTTCTATGTTTAATAAAGGCGAAAGTACTTCGTTCTGGAGGATGGAAACATCCAGTGAGCTTACAGGATCATCTACAATGAATTCACTCCGTACGTCAAGCCTGTACCAGACGCCGCTTATATACATGGTCATCTGTCCTTTACGCTCTGGATGGATTGCCCCGCTTCCCTCACGGGTGACTGTATATTTTTTTCTGAGTCTGTCAAAAAACCTGCTTTCAGATAATCCGTTTAAGTCCTTTACCACCCTGTTGTAATCATAGATCTTAAGCTCCTCATCCGGAAAAAGCACGGACATGAAGTATCTCTTCTCTTTCGGAAGCTCTTTGCATACCTTAACTGCAGATGCGCAGCGATGATGTCCGTCAGCTATGTAGATCTCATTTATTCCTTCGAAGCGGATTTTAATGCTTTCGATATCAGCTTCACCGTCTATTACCCATACCCTGTGGGTTATGTTATCAGGAGACGTGAAATCATATACCGGTATCTTTTTCTTGTATGCTTCCGTAATCCTGCTTATGACCTCATCCTTCCTGTAGGCAAGAAAGATAGGACCCGTCTGCGCCCTCAAGGTACTGATATGTCTTATACGATCCTGTTCCTTTGCGGCAAGTGTATTCTCATGCTTTTTTATAACCTTATCGTCATAGTCTGAAGCAGAACAAAGGGCAGTGATGCCGGTCTGGGTTCTCCCCTCCATTGTAAGCTCATAGATATAATAAAAGCTCTTTTCATCCTGTATGAAATCGCCGTTTGACAGCATTTCATCAAAAATGGCTTTTGCCTTTTCATAAACCTCGGGAGCATACATGTCCTGTCCGTCAGGGAAATTGGTCTCGGGTCTGTCTATTGAAAGAAAGGAAAGGGGTTCCCTTGCTATCTCCTCTTTCGCTTCCTTCGTATTCATTACATCATAAGGAAGAGCCGCTATATGCTCTGCCTTGTCTTTTGCAGGTCTTATTGCCTGAAACGGGATCACGTAAGCCACGGCAAACTCCTTACTTTACAACCCTTACCCTGAATACGTCGTCGATAGCAGCAAGCTTATCCAGTATCTCTTCGGATACTTCCGAGTCAAAGTCCAGCATGGTTATCGCATTATCCCCCCGGCTCTTGTTGTTCATCTCCGAGATATTGATGCCTGCATTACCGAAGCAGGCCGAGAATTTGGTGATCATATTCGCAATATTGCGGTGGAATATAATTACTCTTCCTGCCTTTTCACAAACTCCCATGTTTATGGCAGGGAAATTAACGGAGTTTTTGATATTTCCGTTCTTCATATAGTCGGTAAGTTCCTGTACTGCCATGATGGCACAGTTATCTTCCGATTCTTCGGTGGAAGCTCCCAGATGCGGAATAAGGATCACTCCCTCCTGTCCAACCGTTACAGGATTCGGGAAATCCGAAACGTACTTTTTGAGCTTTCCGATCTTAAGCGCGGATACAACGGCTTCTTCATCCACCAAAAGATCCCTTGCAAGATTTATAAGGATCGCATCATTTTTCATAAGCTTGATGGCTTCGGAATTTATCATCTTCTTTGTGGAATCAAGAAGAGGCACATGTATCGTTATGATATCGCAGTTTGCGTAGATCTCTTCAGCTGTCTTCATGTGACGCACAGACCTTGAAAGGTTCCAGGCGGCATCTACGGAGATATAAGGATCATAGCCGTAAACCTCCATTCCGAGATTTACCGCTGTGTTTGCAACCTTTATTCCTATGGCTCCAAGACCTATAACGCCAAGCTTTTTGCCTGAGATCTCCCATCCCGCATAGTTTTTTTTCTGCTTTCGGGAAGGCTTTTTTCTGTTATCCGATCCTTGTGAATCTCTTCATGCTGCCGTCACCGGCCGGTTCGTTCCACATTTCCGCCGGTCTTGCCCATATC
>JAFPZU010000169.1 GCA_017417105.1 Lachnospiraceae bacterium
ATAATAAAAACAGGCTTCCGTTATATCCAGATCTTCTTTCAGGATCTGCATCCTGATCTCAACCTTATCTCCGACATCATATTTCCCGGCGCAGAGGACATTCCACCGGTTTTCGGTAAAGTACCAGCCCTTCGATTCCCCGTTTACAAAAACCTCCCCGCTCTGCATATGGGGGGCCGCAAAATAGTAATAAAGGGGCATATTCTCCGTTATATCTATATTATAGACTATATAGCCCTCATCCTCCGTCCTGACAAAATGACCGCTCTTCGGCTCCGATGCCCCGATCAGGGAATACTCCGATTCCGCCTTTTTATATACCGGATCTCCTTCTCCCCATAAAGCTGCCAGCTTATTCTGTTTTTCAAAAGTATTCTCTTCTCCGAAGGTAAAGCTCTGCAGCCCGGTGGGGGCTATATAAGCCATGGGCTGGGCATAGTTATTTTTGAAGATCCTGTAATCTCCTGCCTCCCCGATGTTTTCATAGGGCTTTTTTATTTCGTGGTGATACGAGATCAGATATTTCACCCCAAGGAAGGCATCGGCAAAGGAAGTACTGCCTCCGTTATAGAAGGTATAGTAAACGGTCTCCCTGAAACCATAATTTGTAAGATATCGGTTTATCGCATCTTTTTCACAGGAGCTGTCATGTGAAAGTCCTATGTAGTCAAACATCGCCGGATCATTCACCGCCCGGTCAAAGTCTTTTTCCAGTCTGTAGAATCCGTTATCCGCTGACTTTACATAGCCCACTGCGTCTCCTATCCGGCTGTAATCCTCAGTAAAGTGAGCGATGGTCGGAAGAACCCCATCGTCTGAATTCATGGCAAGATATGTAGTTTTTGCATCATAGAGCATATCCGGGATTGATACTGCGGCAAGCAGAATAAAGCCCGCTATCCTCCACTTTTTTCCCAGACATATTAAAAATGCCGCCGCCGCAATGATAACTGCGAGAATGGCGTTGACGATCTTTCTCTCCCGATCAAGGTACAGATTGCCGCTTACCTTAAGCCAAACCATGTAGAGCGCTATCAGAAATAAAACCGCGGCAGTCACAATCAGCCGTTTTTTCACAAACGCCTCTTCGCGGATGAAGGCTAAAAATCCCTTGTACCCCAACACCACCAGAATAAAGCTTACGTAATAAGCATATCTGAAATAGAATTCCTCAGGGTTGTTGAATCCGTGCCACACAGCATCGAGAGTATTTATCCAGAGACTTACAAGAATCACCGCAAGAAGTCCCCCGTTGGCCAGTTTCTCCCTGAAACTGTAAGCACCTGAGGCGAAATATATGACGGCGAAGAATAAAGCCGCCACGGAGCAGTACATCAGGGGCATGTATTGATTCCTTGTACTACCGGAAAAAAGATTTGCGAAGACCTGGTTCATGACAAAATTTCTGTGAAGACTGTAATCCGCTGTATCCATGGTCTTCTCGCCTATGAGCGAAAGCCCCGTTCTTATAAGGAAGAAACCGTCCATCATAAGGACGGTCACGCCGCAATATATAAAACCTCCCAGCTTTTCCTTATAAGAGCTGTCCGCAATGACTCTGGACAGGTAAAACAACACCAGAAATATCACCAGCATA
>JAFPZU010000170.1 GCA_017417105.1 Lachnospiraceae bacterium
ATATAAACCTTGCAACTGACTATATGTATAATATCTCGGATAAGGTAGAGGGGCTCTGCGGCGGCAGATACCTTAACGTCAGGCTTTTCTATCAGGTGGATAAGGGAGGCTGGGAGTCGGCAATGGAGACGGACGCTCCGATCGCCATCGATTTTGCTGTTCCCGAAAGTATGAAGGGCGTTTCCGAGCATTTCTACGGGCTGTGCCTGCATGACGGAGAGGCAGAGCTTCTGTCCGATACGAACGCGTCTAAAGACGTGATAACCGTTATGACGAGGTGGTTTGATAATACTTATGCGCTCCTTTACCAGGATCCGGATGCTGCGATCTCGACGGTTGAATTTATTCCGGAGACGATAACGGAGGAATTCTACGAAGATACCTATGATGATGAGCCGGACTTTGCGAAGATAGGAAAGACGAGATCCAAAACCCTTGCCTTAAGCTGGCTTGTAAGCGGCGGAATAACAGCTCTTGCCTACGCAGGATATACTGCATTGACACATAAGGATGCGATCATGGTAATGATCCAGTCCCTGCCGATACGAAGATAGAGAGTCAGGCTTTTGACCCTGATATTATTCCATGTATCCGTAGAAGCCGAAGCCAAGTTCCTTGACGTAGGCATCCTGGACCACCCCGTTTGACAGATATTCATCAAAGACCTGGGGCCACATCACGACTCTTGTGACGTGGAATTTCTTTGAGCCGGTGTCAAGCTGCAGGTTTATCTCCTCAGGGAACCAACCGGTGATATCCCGTTCGTCGGGATTCCCGTAGGAGAAGGTGTCAAGGTACCAGCCGGACATGGTGTCGCCGTCAGGAGTCTCAGGAGCAGGCTGATTAAGCTTTGAGAGACGGTAGGAATCCATGTATGAACTTATCTCGTCCTCATTGGCTCCCATATAGGACTGATTGAGGTTAAAGGCCTCAGTTGCAAGGGCGTTTTCTCCATCGGAGGCCGCACCTGAGGCAAGATTAAAGGTTGAGGGCTTTTCCCTGCCTTTAAGGGTGTAGGCAAAGCGCAGGAAGTCAGGATCCGGCGGGGTATCCTTGTATTCGGGATAGAGTCTTGTCACCGTGAAGTAAGGCTTGTTGCGTTCGGTGAATTCTTCCCCCTCTATTGAGCAGCCATTGCCTGCCATAAGATCCGCGGACTGTCCCTCACCGTAGGTAACGGAGACATTGCCTTCGGTAACGGATACATTTGTGGCATCCGTGTAGGAGCTGTAGGATACTGTAAAAGTAGTTCCGGTAACATTCAGAGTGGCATTTGGTGTAGTCACTTCAAAAGTTGAGCCTCCCCCAAGCTTCTTATCAAGGATAATAAGGGATGAGCCTTCAATGAGATCTATGTGTGTTTTCCCGTTTCCCTTGGTTCCCGTGGCATATACGTAGAAGGAGCTGTCGGGATCAAACTCCAGATGTTTGTCGGAATCTATCAAAAGTGACAGGGCGGAGCCGGAATTAACAGTAATAAGGTCACCGCTTTTAAGCTTCATTTCAGGTTCCGTATCCACGTAGTCATCGTCACGTTCAACATCGATCATTCCGGTATATTCCACGAACTTTATGGAGCGTGGACCGAATTTACGGACAATGATAAGGATCAGGAGAATCAGAATTATTACGCCCAGTATAACAGACGCTATGATCCAAGGGAGAACCGACGGTTCTTTCTTCTTATCGGTCTTGCCTGCGGGAGCAGACATGGTAGTAGTCTTTACTCCGTTTGCTGTGGGGTGTATGGATATATTATTATCCGCAGGATGCGTCGCCACAGTGTTTACCCCGGCAGGCTTTATCTGAGAGGTTGCCGAAGCAGGATTTACAGTCTTCTGAGGAGAAGTAGCATTTAATCCCGTCCGGGCAGGAGAGGGTGGTGTGACAGAACCGGTCTTTACCGCTGTGGGAGTTACTGCAGAAGTGGTCTTTACAGCCTTTGCAGCCTTTGAAGCTGCAACAGGTTTTTCTTTCTTAAAGAAATTAAACGGAGCCTTAGCAGGTTTTGCGGATTCTGTCTTTTTATCTTTCTTAGCCGGTTTGGAAGCCGTGTTTTTTTTATCTGTCTTATCAGTTCCGGAAGCGCCGGCCTTTCCGGCAGTAACGGAAACTCCGTCGGTTTTGGAAGCTGCAGCCTTGTTATCAGTTTTTGATTTTGCTTTAACTATATCTTTGATTCCCATTTTGATTACCTGTGCCTCATTCAATGGGTAATATCATAACACAATTATCAGTTCTGTGCTTTTTCCGCGATCATGTCTGTAAGAGTATGGGAGAGAAGAGCATCGGGATCGGCGAAAGGGTCTATCCATTCGTCAATCCTGTCTTCCGGAAGGATAACGGGCATACGGTCATGTATCTTTGCAAGCTCCCCGACGGGGGTTCTTGTAAGAACAACAAATTCCGGAAAGCCGTCAACAATCCGGTACAGTCCGCACATCCAGGTCATGACGTCACCGTCTGGCTGGATCACATATTTGTCACCGGTGGTGGTTTTGCCATTGGGGTCTTTAGTATGCTCCCATTCGATGTACCAGGAAGCGGGGATGATACAGCGGTGCCTCAGCCAGGCTTCTTTGAAAAGCTCCTTTTCAGAGGCGGTTTCAACCCTTGCATTCACCACGGGCTTTAACTTGCCGTCAATCTGTACAGAAAAGCCCCATTTCATAGGGAATACGGCTCTTTTGCCGTCTTTTCCCGGTGCGATCACGGGAGCAACGTCTGTTGGCCGCACCTCACCTTCTGTTACCATCGGTTTTGAATACTCGATCTGAAACCTTCCGGCAAGCTTTGTTTCCAAAGCGGTTTTTATTATAGGAGCCAGCAAAGTGCTGCCCTTTTCCATGCAATATCTCGTACACATATCCCTACATTCTATATCCCGAGCTTATAAATGTCGATAGA
>JAFPZU010000003.1 GCA_017417105.1 Lachnospiraceae bacterium
ACGGTCGTCGCAAAGCAGACAGCCACTGGCTGTCTTGCGACACGCAGCAAGTGCAAAACATGCCCTTTGGCATGTTTTGAATGCCGTCTATGTGCGCTATGCGCACATGGCATCGTCGTGGCTCGGCGCTGAACAGTAACTTATACTCGCGAACGAAATTAACTGCCGATTTGAAAAGCCGTTCCGCGGTATATGCGGTTAACCTAAATTCGTGCCTTCGGCACTCATTAACGTTAACCAGTATAAAACCTCGCATTAAGGGATCTGATAATGTTTGACAAATGGGCGTTTCGATATTAGCATAGGGAAAGTTGTTTCAACACTTATTCATACTATTAGGAGGGAATTTATGAAAAAGAAGATCATTTCACTGATTCTTGCTGCTTCGATGGTCTTAAGCCTTGCGGCTTGCGGATCAAGTGCAGCAGAGAGTGCGGCACCTGCAGCCGATGCGGCAGCAGCGGACACCGCACCGGCTGCGGCTGATACGGCGGCTGATGCCGAAGCAGCACCTGCAGCAGACACAGCTGCATCAGGAAGCACGACGGATATTGCATTCGTAACTGATGTAGGAAACATCGATGACCAGTCCTTCAACCAGTACACCTGGGCAGGCGTACAGCAGTTCTGCGCTGACAACGGTCTTGCCGCTAACTACTACAAGCCTTCAGAGGATTCCGATGCTGCCCGTGTAGAGCAGATGGACAATGCCGTAAAGGACGGCGCAAAGGTTGTTGTTATGGCAGGATATCTCTTTGCTGCAGCTCTTGGCGAGGCTCAGACAAAGTACCCCGATGTATCGTTCCTGGCACTTGACGTTTCTACGGGAGATCTGGCAAATCCCGCCGCAAACACTGCTCTTATTACCTATAAGGAGGAGCAGGCAGGATATCTTGCAGGCTATGCGGCAGTAACTGACGGCTACAAGGAGCTGGGCTTCCTTGGAGGCATGGCTGTTCCCGCGGTTATCCGTTACGGCTACGGCTTCGTACAGGGCGCTGAGCAGGCTGCAAAGGATGCAGGCGTTTCAGACGTACACATCAAGTACTGGTATTCAGGCTCTTTTGTAGCAAATGATGATATCAAGGCAAAGATGGACAGCTGGTATTCAGAGGGTACTGAGGTTGTATTCGCCTGCGGCGGATCTATCTGCAACTCCTGTCTGGCAGCGGCTCAGGCGAATAACGGCAAGATGATCGGCGTTGACGTTGATCAGTCAAACCTTGATCCCTGTGTTATAACTTCCGCAATGAAGGCTCTTTCAAATTCCGTAATGGTAACGCTTACGGATGCAAAGGCGAACAACTGGAAGTTCTCCGATACCTATGCGGGTAAGGAGACAACTCTCGGTGCTGCAGAGGACTGCGTTGGACTTCCCATGGACAGCAGCCAGTTCAAGGCATTCACACAGAATCAGTATGATTCACTCTTCCAGTCTTTAGTTGACGGCTCTTTGGTTGTGGACAACAGCTTCGATACCGCAAAGACACCTGCGGTTTCAACGATAGCGGTTGACTATCAGGAGTAATAAGGATCTTATTGACCAGTAAGCATTCAGGGCTTCCGGGAGAATATCTCCCGGGAGCCTTTTTTCATTTACGCGACAGCAGTTTTGGGATAGAATGATATTTAAGCGCCAAAAGAAATTTGCACCACGCAAGCTTGCTTGCGGTGGTGACAATTTCTTTGTAAATGTAAACAAGTTGATTTTGGAGGAGGGTTTCAGGTGGCTGAAGATTATGTGATCGAGATGCTCCATATAACGAAGGAATTTCCGGGCATCAAGGCAAACGATGATATTACGCTGCAGCTAAAACGTGGCGAGATCCATGCTCTTCTGGGGGAGAACGGCGCCGGGAAATCGACGCTTATGAGCGTGCTTTTCGGGCTGTATCAGGCTGAACAGGGAGTGATCAAAAAGGACGGCAAAGAGGTTGCCATCAAGGATCCAAATGATGCCAACAGACTGGGGATAGGCATGGTTCACCAGCATTTCAAGCTGGTGGAGTGCTTCACGGTACTGGATAACATCATTCTGGGGGTCGAGGATACAAAGCACGGCTTCCTGCAAAAGGATGAGGCCAGGAAGAAGGTCATGGCGCTTTCCGAAAAGTACGGCCTGAGGGTGGATCCGGATGCGATGGTTTCGGATATCTCCGTCGGTATGCAGCAGAGGGTTGAGATACTTAAGATGCTCTACCGGGACAATGAGATCCTGATCTTTGACGAGCCAACCGCTGTGCTCACTCCCCAGGAGATAGACGAGCTCATGGAGATCATGAGAGGCTTCAAAAAAGAGGGAAAGAGCATCCTCTTCATAACCCACAAGCTGTCGGAGATAATGGCGGTTGCGGACAGATGCTCAGTCTTAAGAAAAGGGAAATATACCGGTACCGTGAATATAGCGGATACGAGCCGTGAAGAGCTCTCCCGCATGATGGTGGGCAGAGACGTGGAATTTGAAGTAAAGAAAAAGGCAGTACAGACCGGTGAGGTCATCCTTTCCGTCAAGGATATGGTGGTGGCCAGCAAGGTTCATGATAACAATGCGGTAAGGGGCGTAAGCTTCGAGGTCAGAGCCGGCGAGATAGTCTGCATAGCAGGCATAGAAGGCAACGGCCAGACGGAGCTTGTCTACGGTCTTACGGGACTTGAACCGTTAAAGTCGGGAAGCATAACCCTTTGCGGGCAGGATATCACAAACGCTTCGATAAGAGAGCGCAGCAGACTGGGGATGAGCCATATACCGGAAGACAGGCATAAGCACGGTCTGGTTCTTGATTATACCCTGGAGCAGAACATGGTGCTACAGCGCTACAGGGAGCCTGCTTTCCAGAACCACGGAGTCATAAAGTTCGGTGAAGTCAGAAAGTATGCCGAGGGACTTATCGAGCGGTTTGACGTTAGGAGCGGACAGGGTCCCCAGACCATAGCAAGATCCATGTCCGGAGGAAATCAGCAGAAGGCAATAATAGCAAGGGAGATAGACAAGGACCCTCAGCTTCTCATAGCGGTACAGCCCACAAGAGGACTGGACGTCGGAGCCATCGAATATATTCACAGCCAGCTGATAGCAGAGCGTGACAAGGGCAGGGCGGTGCTCCTGATATCCTTGGAGCTTGATGAAGTGAGATCACTCTCCGACAGGATCCTCGTTATATATGAAGGCCAGATCGTTGGAGATTTTGATTCCGTCGGCATGCAGGAGCTTGGACTTTATATGGCCGGTGCCAAGCGAAAAAATAAGAAAGACGGAAAGGAGGGGAAGGCATCATGAAGAATAAGAAACCCCTCGCGGAAAACCAGATGTTTGTCGCGGTTTTAGCCTCTGTCATATCCATAGCCGTTGGTCTTTTATTCGGCTATATACTGCTGCTTGTATTAAATCCCGCAAAGGCTGGGATCGGAATGACCGCCATGCTGACAACGGGCTTTTCTTCCCTGGATCAGTTCGGAAAGGTGCTTTATCAGTCGGCTCCCCTGATGCTCTGCGGTCTTTCCGTAGGCTTTGCCTTTAAGACCGGGATGTTCAACATCGGGGCCACGGGGCAGTATACGATAGGCGCGTTCTGTGCGCTTCTTGGAGCCATCGCCTTCCAGCTTCCCTGGTGGGCATGTCTTATACTTTCCCTCATAGGCGGCGCGATCTGGGGCATTTTCCCGGGACTTTTCAAGGCGCTTTTCAACGTGAACGAAGTAATAACCTCCATCATGTTTAACTGGATAGGGATGTTCCTTGTGAACCTGCTTCTTGCCAATATGCCCATAATGCTTGCATCGGCCTGGGGCGCAAGCAATTCCGACAGGACGGCAAATCTCGCTCAGGCAAATCCGGGAGCGATAATCCCCAAGGGCGGGCTCGACCGGCTTTTCGGAAATTCCAGCTGGATCAATATCAGCGTTTTTATTGCCATGCTGGTGGCTGTTATCTGCTGGTTCATACTTGAAAAGACCACCTTCGGCTTTGAGCTGAAGGCCTGCGGCTACAACAAGGAGGCCGCAAAATACGTGGGAATAAACGCAAACCGCAACATTGTCTCATCAATGATAATCGCGGGAGCGCTGTCGGGACTCGGCGGAGGGCTTTATTATCTTGCAGGAACAATACAGTACGTGCTTGAGAAGAAGACTCTTGCTATGGGCTTCAACGGAATCCCGGTTGCACTGCTTGCAAACTCCAATCCCATCGGGACAATATTTTCATCACTTTTTATAAGCTACATACAGGTGGGAGGCTCAGCAATGCAGCCTAACTTCTCATCGGAATCCACCGACATAATTATCGCCGTTATCATCTACCTCGCAGCCTTTGCGCTTCTTATGAAGGGAGTCATCACAAAGGTCTTGAAGGGAAAGGGATCGACGACACAGAACGCAGACAGCGCGGCGGAAGCAGAGAAGGAGGAGAAGGCATGAACATACTGGCGAATATAATCTCACTTACCATAGTCTTTGCGGTCCCTTTGATGCTGGTGGCTTTAGGCGGCATGTATTCCGAAAGATCCGGAGTCATAAACCTGGCTCTTGAGGGTATCATGGTGATAGGGGCGCTCTGCGCCTGCTTTACCCTGCAGTCCTTCGACAAGAGCGGCTTCGGACCGGCTCATCCCCAGCTTTCGATGTTTTTGGCCATGATCATAGCGGCAGTCACGGGGATGGTGTTTTCACTGCTGCTGGCTTTTGCAGCCATCAACTTAAAGGCGGACCAGACCATAGGAGGAACGGCTCTCAATACTTTCGCTCCGGCCTTTGCCGTTGTCGTAACCTGGGCGGTTCAGGGTCAGGGACTTACAACGATACAGATTCCCAGCTGGATACGTATAACCCAGGAGAATTTCGGACTTGAGCCGGGGAACGGCTTCTGGGATATGCTTTTATTCAAGTACTTCTATCTGACAACACCGGTTGCCATCGTGCTCTTTTTTGCGGCATGGATACTGATGTATAAGACGAGGTTCGGACTAAGGCTCAGGGCCTGCGGCGAGCATCCCCAGGCAGCGGATTCGGTGGGAATAAATGTTTACCGCATGAGGTACGCGGGAGTTCTGATCTCCGGCTTCCTTGCGGGAATAGGCGGACTTGCCTATACGATAGCCGTTGGATCGGGCTTTTCTTCAAGCGTCGGAGGCTACGGCTTCCTCGCTCTGGCAGTTATGATCTTCGGTAACTGGAAGCCGGTGCAGATCCTTGGTTCAGCGGTGTTTTTCGCCCTTTTCAAGGTCATCGCGGCATATAACCAGTCGATACCTTTTCTTCCGAAATTTGAGGGAATGAAGGATCAGTCGTCGCTGTATCAGATGCTTCCGTATATCGTGACCATGATAGTGCTGATCTTCACATCGAAGCATTCCCAGGCGCCGAAGGCTGAGGGTATTCCCTATGACAAGGGGAGCAGGTGATCAGGGAGCGTAATTGCTTCGGACCGGAAGGTGGTTGATCACCGGACATTGGAAATAAACAGACTATAAGGAGGATGAAATGGATATAAAGGAAATACTCGGAAAATGTGATCATACGCTGCTTAAGCAGGAGAGTACCTGGGAGGATATTAAGGTGATACTTGATGATGCGAAGAAGTATCATACTGCATCGGTCTGTATTCCTCCCTGCTACATAAAAAGAGCGAAGGAATATACGGGGGATGAGGTAAAGCTCTGCACCGTAATAGGGTTCCCTAACGGAAGCCACACGACAAAGAGCAAGGTCTTTGAAACAAAGGATGCCATAGAAAACGGAGCCGATGAGGTCGATATGGTCATAAATATCGGGGAGCTCAAGGCTGGAAACGATGATTATGTCCTTGATGAGATCTGTCAGATAAGAAAGGCATCCGAAGGAAAGATCCTGAAAGTAATAGTTGAAACCTGCCTCCTTACCGAGGAGGAAAAAGTAAGGGTCTGCGGGATCGTTACAAAGTCCGGGGCGGATTATATCAAGACCTCCACAGGATTTTCCACAGGAGGGGCAACTTTTGAAGATATCGGGCTTTTCTCAAAGAATATAGGACCGGACGTTAAGATGAAGGCTTCGGGGGGAATATCCAGCATAGCCGATGCCGAGAAGTTCATTGAGCTTGGAGCTTCAAGACTTGGTACCAGCAGGATAGTGAAGATAGTAAAAGAGGAGGGGCTTGTATAAATGAGGCAGAGCGGTGTGTTGATGGCGGTTTCTTCACTGCCGGGAAACTACGGGATAGGATGTTTTTCAAAGGAAGCCTACCGGTTTGTGGATGACCTGCATGATGCCGGACAGAGTCTCTGGCAGATACTGCCTTTAGGACCTACAAGCTACGGGGATTCACCTTATCAGTCCTTTTCAACCTTTGCGGGAAATCCCTATTTCATAGATCCGGATACGCTTATAGCGAAGAAATGGCTTACAAAAAAGGAGTGTGAAAGCTTTGACTGGGGAAAGGATCCGCAGAAGGTTGACTACGCAAAGATCTATTATTCCCGGTTCAGACTTTTGAGGAAGGCATACAGGAGATCAAAGATAGCTGCAGACCGCGGCTTTAAGAAGTTTTTGAAGGATAATTCATTCTGGCTTCCGGACTATGCTCTCTTTATGGCGCTTAAGGATGCTCATGACGGGAAGAGCTGGGAGACCTGGGAGAAGGAGCTTAGATTCCGTGACAAGGAGACCATGAAGAAGGCGCAGGAAAAGTATGCCGGGGATATAGAGTTCTATGAATTTTTACAGTATGAGTTTTTTGAACAGTGGAAGGCGCTTAAGAAATACGCGAATAATAAGGGCATAGAGATCGTTGGGGATATCCCGATCTATGTGGCTTTTGATTCTGCTGATGCCTGGGCTAATCCGGAGCTTTTTGAATTTGACGAAAACCTTGAGCCGATCGCAGTGGCAGGCTGTCCTCCGGATGCTTTTTCCGCTGACGGCCAGCTCTGGGGCAATCCACTGTACAGATGGGATGTTCACAAAAAGAAGGGCTATGACTGGTGGATGAAGAGGCTTGATGCCTGTTTCAAGCTCTATGATGTGGTGCGCATAGATCATTTCAGAGGGTTTGATGCTTACTACCGCATACCATATCCTGCGGAGAACGCACGACACGGTAAATGGGTGAAGGGGCCGGGCTATGACATATTTAAGACCATGAAGAAAAAGCTTGGGGAGAAGAAGGTCATAGCGGAGGATCTCGGCTACCTTACGCCTTCTGTCATAAAGCTTGTACAGAAAACGGGATATCCCGGGATGAAGATCCTGCAGTTTGCCTTTGATCCCAGGGAGGAATCGGATTATCTGCCTCATAATTACGGGAAGAACTCAGTGGTGTATACGGGAACCCATGATAATGACACGACACTCTCCTGGTACTATGTGATAGGAAAAGGTGACAGGAAGCTTGCGAATGAGTATCTGGACATTCCCAAAGATGCAAAGGATAAGGAAATTCCCTGGTATTTTATCAGGAGCGCGCTGTCGTCCGTTTCCGATACGGCGGTGATACCCATGCAGGATATCCTTTCCCTGCCGCATGCTGCAAGAATGAATCTGCCGTCCACCATAGGCAATAACTGGCAGTGGAGGATGAAGGAGGGAGCGTTTAAGAACACCATTAAAAAGAAGCTCCTTGCAATGACGAAGCTCTACGGCAGGGCTTACGGAAGGACTAAAAAATAACAGTGAATATGATCCTGCCGGCATGATAGTCGGCAGCGATCTTTCCGCCGAATTCCTCTACGAAGCCCTCGGCCATGGAGAGTCCTATGCCGTAGCCGGAGTGCTTGTCGCTGTGAGAAGTGTCCCCTCTGTAGAAACGGTCAAAGAATCTTGTGTAATCAACTCCGGCGCCGGCTGCGTAATCATTTGATACCGTAAGCTTCGCTCCGGAAAGTTTGCGGGTTTTTGCAAGCTCGACTTTTATTGTCCCATTATCGTCGCAGTATTTCTGGGCATTATCAAGCAGGATGTTTACGACCTCCGTAAGGCCGTCTTTTGTGCCTCTGACCATGACATTATCCGCGATGTCATTCTCAAGCCGCTTACCCTGATTTGTTATTATTATCCCGTAGTTATTTATGGCGGTCTTTACGCATTCCGTAAAATCCACATCCGACAGATCTTCTTTTTTCAGTTCACCCATTTTTGCCAGGGTTATCAGGTTTCCGGTGAGAACGGTAAGCCGGTCAACCTGATTGCTGATGCTTTTTGTCCACTCGGTTGCTCCCGTCGACATCTCGATGACCTCAGTATCCGCCTTTATTACCGCAAGGGGAGTCTTCAGTTCATGCCCGGCGTTTGTAATGAAAGCTTTCTGATTCTCCAGATTGCGGATCACGGGTGAGATGGCCTTCTTTGAGAGGAAGGAAACGATCACCACGAAGATCAGAAGACAGATGACTCCTAAAATAAAGGAGCGGCGTATGACGTCTCTGGCATTCTTTACATCGTTTGTGGAATCCATGACAACGACGATCCGGGTCTTGTCAGGATTTTTGCGGGCATAGTAAGTGTATATCCGGTCCTCCACCTTAAAGTGTCCGTGGCGGATATGGTGGGAGATAAGCTCTCTGGCGTGGGCTATGGCGGAATCCTCATCGACAGAAGCTACATGAGCCAGGTTGACATTCAGCACATTGCCGTCGCGATCCAGGAGGACTGAGTAATACCTTATAATGTATGGATTCTCTCCGGTGATCACAAGCGGATTGGCAGAGGATACTACATGGCTGATAAGATCGCTTATTCTTGTGATATTGACGGTTATCGATTCTGAAGGGGATTCATCGGGATCATCGTCAGACCGGTCGTCGTTATCTGAAGCGCGGGGAGCATGATCTTCACTTATCCGGACGCTGCTGTTTCCAAGCTCTCCGCCGTTTTCCGCTATGAAACGGAGGAGACGGTAGGCTTCGGTGTAGGTTGCCCCGTAGTTGTAGAGATTCAGCATAAGGAGCAGCACGAGCATCACTGCCGTTATTGCCAGTGTGGTTATGGCTATGAATCTTCGCTGCAGGTTTTTGATCAAAATGTTTCCTCCGGTGCAGGGTAATGGCGCGGGCTGCGCCTTGCTGGCACTTATTTTGTTCCGTAGTTTTTGAGTATGAAGGAGCCGCCTTTTGCGCCCTCTATGCCTATATCCGCATTTATGCTCATAAGCTTCTGTCTGAGGTAGGAGATATAGAGCCAGACGGCATCCTCGGCATCGCCCTCTATCTCACCCTCTGCCCATACATGGGAATAAAGGATATCTGTTGCAAGCTCCTTTTCGGCATTGAGCATCAGGTACTCCATAAGCTTAGTTTCCTTGTTTGAGAGGCGGATGGAGTTCTTTGCGGAAAGCTCCTGGGTTGACATGGAAAGCCTCACGGAACCTAAGGAAAGGTCGTTAGGCGTATAGGAAGCCTTGCGTCTGTCAAGGGATCTGACCCTCGCAAGGAGCTCCTTCATGGCGAAGGGCTTCGTGAGATAGTCGTCTGCTCCCGCATCAAGTCCTTCAACCCGGTCGTCCACCTCGGCTTTTGCAGTAAGAAGGATCACGGGGGTCACATCCCCTGCCCCGCGGATCTCCTTTAGCGCGGTGATACCGTCCTTTACGGGCATCATTATGTCAAAGATCATGCAGTCATAGGAGCCGTTTGCGGCGTGCTTTACGGCCTCTTCACCGTCGTAGACGGAATCCACCTCGTAGCCCTGCATCTTAAGCACCTGGGAGGTTGCGCGGTTTAATTCTGCTGTATCTTCTGCGAGTAAAATCTTCATTCTTTATGGTTCCTTTTCTAACTTTTATATGATGTGAAAGAGTTCCTGAACGAACGACAAAACTCTTTCTGGGTTTGCTGCGGTGGGTTGCAGCCGGGTATACATCACTGTGCCCTTATCATTTCCCGGATAGTCTGCATCGAGATATCACAGGAGGCAAGCTCGTCCGCCACACGCTTAAGCTCCGATACTATCATCTTTTCATTGCCTATCTGCTGCTTATACTTAAGCTCGTGCTCAAGAGATGCCCAGGAATCCATGGCTATGGTCCGAAGCTGGATCTCGGCGAAGTAGTGGCCGGGGTTATTCCCCAATACATCCTCGAAGGGAACCGTAAACTCCAGTATCATATGATAGGATCTGTAGCCGTTGGGCTTTGAGTTCCTGATATAGTCTTTTTCCGTAACAACCCGGCAGCCGGACATGGATTTAAGGTATCTTATCATGGCGTGGATATCATCCACAAAGCCAGTCACAACGCGGATACCTATGGCATCATGGATCTTAAGGAGCGCCGATTCCGGCGATGGGGGCAGACCCTTCTTTATACATTTGTCGCGCATCGAGCTGTCGGATTTTATCCTGTAGATCAGATGCTCGTAGACCGGGTGTCCGGTGTCTTCCACGGCTCTTTCATTTATTGTCCGGATCATGCCTGCGATGTAATCCATGACAAGAGGCAGGGTTTCCTTATATGCGCCGTATATGCTTTCTGTTTCTTCCATAAGTGCTGTATAATAGCTTCTGCTGTTAAAGGTGAACCGTGTGGCTGCGGTTCAGTTTATTTAAGTTACTTTACTGATTATACACGGTTTTATGTAATATGTGTGAATATTTGGCTCTGCGGCGAAGATCACAGAATGATTTTTTTTTATTCACAATTCAGTCACAGACGCGGAGTATAACGGTGAGTGTAAGCACGATACAGACGGCGATGACACCGGAGCCTTTGGCAAAGTCGACAGGCCGGAGGGGCGATCCGGGAAAGGAGCCGTGATTTATAGGAGGTAATAAGTATGATATATGATGATTACGATAACGAGAAGAAGAGCGAAGACTACGACAGCGGATACGTAAATGTCGGTTCATCGGGAACTAACGCAGCCAACAGATACGAGGAGACCGCAAAGGAAGAAGGATATACTTCATCGGCAGGAAGCACTGCCTCCGGATACGGCAGTACGGGAAGCAATACAACAGGCGGATATGGCAGCGGCGCTTCGGGAACTTACAGGAGCAGTACCACGGGGACAGGCGGCGGATACGGCAGTCCGAATAGCGGGACAGGAAGCTATAACAGCACAGGATCTTACAGATACGGAAGCTCGTATCAGAACCAGCAGGCAAGACCCCACTATACTTCCTATCAGGAGGCAAACTACAGAGAGCCTGTAAGAAACAGCAGACCGGCAGGCGGCTCCGGTCCGGCACCCAAAAAGAAGGGTGGGTTCTTTAAGAAAGCCGTGGCGGCCATAGTGGTCGGAGCTCTGCTCGGCGGATCTGCAGCCGGAGCATTCTATGGAGTATATAAGCTTACAGGCATGGAAGGCGCCGTAACAACAATAGGTGAAGCGAAACAGGTAGCGGAGGATGCCTCCAGGGCAGCAGCAACGGTGGCAAAGGAATCCGGAACTGTTCAGACTAAGGTGGCCGCCAGGACAGATCATGAGGCTAAGCTTAGCGGGTCGGGGGAAGCAGGCGTCTCGGGAGTATCTCAGGTTGTAGAAGATACGATGCCGGCTGTGGTAGCCATAACCAACGCAATGACTGTTACAGGTCAGACCTGGTGGGGGCAGACTATTGAGAGAACCGGAGAATCAGCAGGCTCGGGCATCATAGTAGGTGAGAACGACGACGAGCTCCTTATCGTTACGAACCATCACGTTATATCCGATGCCACTACCCTTTCCGTACAGTTTGTGGACGGGGAAAGCGCGGAGGCAAACCTGAAGGGTCAGGATGAGGATGCCGATATCGCAGTGATCGCTGTGGCAAAGAGCGACCTTAAAAATGATACGGCCAACAAGATAAAGGTTGCTACCCTTGGAGATTCAGATGCGCTTGAAGTAGGAGAGCAGGTAATAGCTATAGGAAATGCCATGGGATACGGGCAGTCTACCACTACCGGGATAATAAGCGCACTTCATCGTGAGGCTGAGCTTACTAATGGCAAGCATGAGCTAATTCAGACAGATGCAGCGATAAATCCCGGCAACTCCGGCGGAGCGCTTCTCAATATGAGAGGAGAGCTTATAGGAATAAACGAAGCTAAAGCCGGACAGGTGCTTTCCAATGGACTTATTGTAGAAGGCATGGGCTATGCGATACCAATCTCGACAGTACAGCCGATAATCGACGAGCTGATGAACAAGGAAACCAAGACCAAGGCATCTGATGACAAACAGTCCTATCTGGGTATAGGCGGAGTAGATGTGACCGAAGAGGTATCCGGTACCTATGATATACCCGAGGGTATCTACGTAGCTCAGGTTGAGTCCGGATCGGCAGCAGATAAGGCAGGTCTTGAAAGAGGCGATGTCATAACGAAGTTTGACGGGCAGAGCGTTGATTCCATGGAGGAGCTTAAGAACCTGATGGAGTACTACGAGGCGGGAACTACCGTGGATCTCATAGTGAAGAAGCAGACAGGTGACGGCTATAAGGAGGAAACTGTCACGATAACCTTAGGCAAGAGGCCTTCGGACGAGGCGCAGTGAGGGGGCTTAGCCACAACGCGGAACGAAGCGGGTTTCATGGTCGAAAGGCCCGAGTCGATAACAGCAACAGGTGTAACAGTATAGAGATAGAAATGGCCAGAAAAATCTCCGGGAGTTGTATCCCGGAGATTTTTGCATGTATGAAAGGCGGTTTTGAGCCTCCATAGGAATGAAAAAAGCCTTTCCAACCTTCATCCATGAATCCTGTAAAGAATATGATCACATCTTTGTCAGCGCAGGAAAAATAGGATATCAGATAGAACTTTCGCCGGAAGACCTGATAGAGATCACAAGAAGTACAACAGCGGACATCATCAGCGAATGATCAGAGATTGTCAAGTAAACCCACATGCCTCGCTCGCTTGGCACCACCATAAATGAAACCTTGCAGCCGGTAAAAATAGTTTTTTATTGCCTGCCGCAATGCCACCATCTATACTGAAGGTAACGGTAGAGATCGGTAATATTTTGGACCTGTAGCCCGTCAAGTAAACTGATTGAAGACACTCTCATTTGAACCACCATCTGTCCAGCCGATTACGGCAGAAGGACGTACAGTAAAATAATAACTGAGAGGGTGTCGTGCCGTAAATTTATCCAGGAGGTATTGCTATGGACAGGGTTTACGACATTTGTTGTGGTATTGATGTGCACAAAAAGCTCATAGTCGCATGCTTAAGGAATGGCAACAAGAATGAGATCCGTGAGTTTGGTGCAACAACCAGAGAGCTTCTTGAATTAGCTGACTGGCTTAAGGATAGCGATTGCAAAATGGTCGCAATGGAAAGTACAGCATCTTATTGGAAGCCTCTGTATAACATCCTTGAATCCTCTGATCTGGACGCTATGGTGGTAAATGCAAGCCATATGAAGGCCGTCCCAGGCAGAAAAACGGATGTTAAAGATGCTGAATGGATAGCAGATCTTCTTCAGCATGGACTCCTTCAGGCAAGTTATATTCCTGACAAGGATCAGCGTGAACTACGGGAGTTAG